>DAOMXN010000006.1:0-45147 GCA_035437025.1 Beijerinckiaceae bacterium
GTCAGCGCGCTTGCCGCCATCGCGGCCCGCGCCCTCTTGCGAGAACAAGGGCTTGAGGTCGCGGCCGACGAGCAAAAGGCGCGCCAGATCGATGTTGTCGTGCAGCGGCGCTACAACCCGGAGGGCATCTCGCAATACAACATCGTGCCGGGCCTGCTCGGTGTCATCCTGCAGATGACCATGGTGATGATGACGGCAATGGCGCTCACCCGCGAGATCGAGCGCGGGACCATGGAAAACTTGCTGGCCATGCCGGCAACCGCGACAGAGATCATGCTCGGGAAGGTTCTGCCCTTCCTCATTGTCGGCGGGGTGCAGATGGCGGTGGTGCTGGTCGCGGCCAAGGTGCTGTTCGCCGTGCCGTTTGTGGGCAGCCTCAGGTTGCTCCTCACCTCCGTTCTGGTCTTCGTGCTGGCTCTGGTGCTGCTTGGCTACGCCTTCTCGACCATGGCGCGCTCGCAGATGCAGGCAATGCAGCTGACCTTCTTCTTCTTCCTGCCCTCGCTCCTGCTTTCCGGGTTCATGTTCCCCTTCTCGGGAATGCCGGCCTGGGCGCAATACCTTGGGGAAATCTTCCCGCTGACGCATTTCCTGCGCGTGGTGCGCGCCGTCATGCTGAAGGGCGCCAGTTTTTCCGACGTCAGCTTCGAATTCTCGATGCTTTGCCTGTTCGTCCCGATATACGGGCTGCTCGCGTTGCTGCGTTTCCGCACAACGCTCGATTGACCCAGGAGTGCCCATGCCCAGCCCCGCCGTCACACCTTCGATGATAGAGGACGCCGCAAGGCGCATCAGCGGCCAGCTTGCCGCGACGCCCTGCCTGCCATCGCGGACACTGTCGGACATCGTCGGGGCCGAGGTCTGGCTGAAGTTCGAGAACCTGCAATTCACCGCCTCGTTCAAGGAACGCGGCGCGTTGAACTGCCTGATGCAACTCGATGGTTCAGCCCGCCGGAACGGCGTCATCGCCATGTCGGCCGGCAATCATGCGCAGGGCGTCGCCTACCACGCCAGGCGGCTCGGAATTCCGGCAACCATCGTCATGCCCGTCGGCACGCCGATGGTGAAGGTGGAGAACACCCGGCGCCACGGCGCGGACGTCAAGATCACAGGGGCAACCCTGGAGGACTCCGCACGCTTCGCCCGCGAGCACGGCGAGAAGCACGGCATGACGTTCGTGCACCCCTATGACGATCCGGCGATCATCGCCGGCCAGGGCACGATCGCCCGCGAAATGCTGGCGGTGGCGCCCGCGATCGACACTCTGGTCGTGCCGATCGGCGGGGGCGGATTGATCTCCGGCATCGCCATCGCCGCCAAGGCGATCAAGCCGGACATCGAGGTGATCGGCGTCCAGTCCGAGCTTTATCCCTCCATGTACAACGCCATCAACGACGAGGCGCTACCGATGCGGGGCGACACCCTGGCCGAGGGCATCGCCGTGAAGGCGCCGGGAAAGATCACCACCGATCTCGTTCGCCGCCACGTGGACGATATCCTGCTGGTGAGCGAGCCGGAGATCGAACAGGCTGTCAGCCTGCTGATCACCATCGAGAAGACTGTCGTCGAGGGCGCGGGCGCGGCCGGCCTGGCCGCCGTCGTCAGCCGCTCCAGACGCTTCGCGGGGCGCACCATTGGCCTCGTGCTGTGCGGCGGCAACATCGATACGCGCCTGCTCGCCAGCGTGCTCAACCGCGAACTGGCGCGCGAGGGGAGGCTCTCCAAGCTCTCGATCGATATTGTCGACCGTCCGGGGCAGCTTGCGCGCGTGGCCGCGCTTCTCGGCGAAGCGGGTGCGAACATTGTCGAGGTGTCGCATCAGCGCGTGTTCTCCGACCTGCCGGCCAAGGGCACGCTGCTGGAAGTGGTGATCGAGACGCGCGACGCGCACCATCGCGACGAGACCGTGACGATGCTGCGCGCGGCAGGGTTCGTGGTGGACCTCGTCAGCAATCCGGGTGGGCAGCGCTAAGCCACGCGTGTCGACGGTGTCGTTCCGGAGCAGCGAAGCAGATCCCGGATTGAAGGCATCGAGCGCAAGACGGGGCTTTGCCGGAGTTGCCGGTTCAGCCCCCTACTTCGAGCCGAACCGTTTCGTCCACTCGCTGAGAATGCGCTCCCGGTTGGCTGAAGCCCAGGCAAGATCGTTCCGGATCATCGACTTCGCCACAGCCTCGGGATAGTTCGGGTTCGCCGGCGGCACCTCCGGACGGGCCAAGAGATTGACGAAGGAAGCGTAGAGCTGGTTGGCCTCGCGGCTCGCGGCCCAGTCCATCAGCTTCTTCGCTGCATCGAGCTTCTTCGTGCCCTTGACGATGCCGGCGGCGTCCATCTCCCAGCCGCCGCCTTCCTGCATGACGACGATGTCGATCGGCGCGCCCTTGGCGGCCAGTTGGGAGGCGGCGAGATCATGCGAGATTCCAACGGCGAACTCGCCTGCGGCCGCCTGCGAACAGGGCTTGGAGCCGGATTTCTCATAGACCGCGACATTCTTGTGCAGCCGTTCCATGAGCGCCCAGCCCTTCTCCTCGCCGAGCACCTGCAACCAGGCCGAGACGGTGATGAACCCGGAGCCGGCGGAGGCGGGATCCGGCATGGAGATGCGTCCCTTGAAGACGGGCTGCGCCAGGTCTTCCCACGACTTCGGCGTCGGCAGGCCATGCTTGCCCGCCTCGACGCGGTTGAAGCAGACGGCGGCGACCCAGGCGCTCATGCCGATCCAGGCCGGTGGATTGGCCTCGTCGCGGAAACTCGGGCGCAGCTCCGCAAGCCCCTTCGGCGCGTAGGCTTCCAGCATGCCCCGCTTCGAAAACTCGACCAGCGAGGTGGCCGCAAGGCCAAAAACCGCATCCGCCTTCGGCGCCCCCGCCTCGGCGATCAGGCGTGCCGTCAGCGTGCCGGTGGAATCGCGATGCCAGATGATCTCCACATCGGGATTGGCCGCCTCGAAGGCCTTCTTGAACGTGTCGAGATGCTCGGTGAGATAGGTCGTGTAGACCAGAAGCTGCGTCCTGGTCTGCGCGACCGCCGGTGCGGTCGCAGCGATACAGATGGCAAGAAAGGCGGCAAGAAGGCGTGCGATTGGCGTCAGCATTATCCCATTCCCTCGATTGCGGGATGGGACACGGATCACGGCTTCGCGTGCTGCTTCCCATCCCTTCGCCGGCATGACCCGGATCAGGTTCGAAGGGTCGCCGCGGGGCAACGCAAAGCGCGCCAATCGGCTTCTCAGCCCCTTGCCGGGGCTCCCCTAGGTGAGCGTGAACGTAGCGTCGGGAACCGGCGCGTCAAGTGCGGCGCTCAGGGCCTCAACCAGCGAAGCGCGCCGATAGACAGGAGGACGCAAAGGACCGTTGCGAGCTTGAGCCAAAACACCAATGGCCCAGCATCAATATCGAACAGGATGAACAGCAGAACGCCGGGGACGAGCATTCCGGCGGCCACGATGGCGATGCGGCGCAACTGGAACCGCGCCCGAGCGACCAGGGCCGCATCCCCCGGTTTCGACGGCAGAGGCCTGCCTCCGGCCCAGCGATCGCCCGCCCATGCCCCGGCGCGCATGGACAGCGGCAACCCGACACCAAGAGCCAGCAGGCAAACGCCCGCGAGCAGCAGGACGAAAGGCAAGGCCGGCAGCTTGGAAGGATCGGGGTAAAGCCAGGAAATGACCGGGACCATGATGGTGACCGACGCCATGCCGGCGAAGGCAATGTAGCCCAGCACCACGATGGCATAGAACGTGAGCACCGAACCGCCTGAAATGTCTTCCGAACCGGCGATTTCGCGCATGCGTTGTTTCTGCTCCGCGTCGTAGGCGAACCCCGGCCACCAGGCATCGCTGCTGGAGCGAAAGGCCTCGGTCATGTTCACCGACCAGTAGCGCAGGAACCGCTCGTCGGCCGGTGAAAGCGCCGGTTCATCCATCGCTGCCTCGCGCGCCCGTCCTGTCGTCGCGCCTCAGGATCAGCCACTGCGTCGCGACGGCCGCCATCGGGCCAAGGAAGAGCGCCAGATAGAGGCTGGCGTAGCGCACCAGCGTGGCAGGTCCGGCTTTGGCCACCTCCCAGCCGACCGCAAGAAGGCCGAGGAGCGCCATGCAGGCCAGCGCCAGCGGCCCAAGGCGCCTGACGCGCGCCGCGCCGGAATCGCCCAGCCCTGCGATCAGCAGCACAATGAGCGCGACCACCGCGACCACGGGTACGAGCAAATACGCCACGATCATCGTCTCATCGGCGCGACCGGTGGTTGCCGCCACCTGCACGACGGACAGGCCCGCGATCAACGACGCAAGAAAGGCCCAGAGCGCCCTCACCATCGCCTATTCCGCCAGCGGTTTGTTCTGGCCGGCGACCCGATAGAGTTGCAGCCAGTTCTCTTCGATGAAGCCTCGGCAAATCGGCATGGACTTGGCCGCGGTTGGAACGAACTTCGTCCCGGTCCACCGCCAGGAATACGCCGTGCCGCAATCGCCGATGCCGCGCCCCTTGTGAAAGGTCGTCACTTCCAGGGCATCAGTGTCGAACTCGGCATTGGAGAGGACGTGCGTCGGCCATACGTCGCCCTGTGTCGCGCGCTCGAAGGCCGCGGGGAAGGCCGCGCGCGTCGCCGTGCCCCCACCGGGCCCTTCCTTGAACACATAGAACGCCGCGCCGAAATTGTAGGCCGCGCGCCAGCACTGCATGGCATAGAGCACCTGGGTCGGGGACAGGCGGCCGGCAAGGTAAGCGCTGGCCTCCTTGGCCTCCTTCGCGTCCCGATCGCAGGCCTTTTCCGCCTCCGACAGATAGAGTTTCACCACCGCCGGCGGCGCCTCTTCCGCAAACGCCTTCTTCGGCACCTTTGGCGCGGATGGCGGCTTCGGCAGCGCCGGTGGCGCAGGAACAGTCGAGGGATCGCGATCGCCAGCGCGGACCAGCGCCGTGCGCGTGCCGACGCGCTTCTGCCGGTCATCGATAAAAAGCAACGCCGCCGAGGCGCCGGCAAGCGAGACGGCGTGCGGCTCCTCCTTGCTGCCTTCGACCGCGATGGTGATCGTCTTTGCCTTGCGAAGCGCGGCAAAAATCTTCTGCGCGACCGCCTCGGACTTGATCATCTGGCCGCCGCCGTGGTCCTCCGTCTGCTCGACGTCCCGGGCTGGGTCGAGACTGCCCAGTGTCTCGCCATCGGCCGTGAGAATCATGGTCTGGCCCGGCGGGCTGTCCGGCCACAGAAGCAACAGCTTCGGCAGGGCCGCGCCCTGCCCTTCCCGTGCCACGATCAGCGCCGGGCCTTCGACGGAACCCGTCGGCGAAACGCCCATGGCGCGGCAGAACCGCACGTTGTCACAGGCCACCAGCCAGTCGTTGAACGTGCGCAGCGCTCCGATTTCAGCTGCGACGGGAGTGGTAAGCGCGATCAAGCCGCACAGGAAACCCAGGGAACGGACCATTCATGACTCCCAATGGCGCACCGACATGCGCGGAAGGTCGACGGGGCCCCAACCCCAGCAGACTAGCAAAGACGCCAGAGGCTGCAATGGCTCTGCGGACGTTCCAAGGGCGAGACCCTTGCCGCAGCGAGGCGCCAGGCCTGCGCGTGTCGGGTGCGATTGGACATCGATGAGCGTTCCGCTATGAGAGCGCTCCGAGTGTCAACCGCCAAGACCGGCCCGCAAAGTCCCGTGCTTTTCAACAGTTTTGCCTTCCTGCTGGTTTTCCTGCCGCTGTCGCTTGCAGCGCACTGGGCCGCCGAGCGCTATGCGCCGGCCTGGCGGCTGGCGGTGCTCGCGCTGCTGTCTTTTGCGTTCTATGCCTACTGGGACTGGCGCCTGCTGCCGCTGATGCTGATTTCCATCGGCGTGAACTGGCTCATCGCACGCATGTACGGTGCGACGCAGCGCGGCATGCTGGTGACGCTGGCCATCGTCGTGAACCTCTTAGTGCTCTGCGTGTTCAAGTACGCAGGGTTCTTTGTCGACACCGCAAACACTCTTGGCGGGTTTTCCTGGGCACGACCGGAGATCATCCTGCCTCTGGGCATTTCGTTCTTCACCTTCCACCACATCATGTATCTGGTGGACCTGCGCGCCGGAAAGGCGCCGCAGTTCAATCTGACCCAGTACGCGCTCTACATCGCCTTCTTCCCGCAGGTCCTTGCCGGCCCGCTGGTGCGCTGGAGCGAGATCATGCACCAGTTCGACCAGCGCCCGTTCCGGGAGGGCTACTTCGACCGCGCGGCACAGGGCCTGATGCTGCTGGTGTTCGGCCTGATGAAGAAGGTGTTTCTGGGCGATCCCCTTTCGGAGTATGCCAATCCAATCTTCGCGGATGCCGCGGCTGGAAAGACGATCGCCTTCGCGCAGGCCGTTCAGGCCGTCCTTGCCTTCACCTTCCAGATCTACTTCGACTTTTCCGGCTATACCGACATGGCGATCGGCATCGGCCTGATGTTCGGCGTGCTGCTGCCGCTCAACTTCAACAGCCCCTATGTCGCAACCTCGCTGCAGGATTTCTGGCGGCGCTGGCACATGACGCTGTCGCGGTTCCTGCGCGACTATCTGTACATCGCGATGGGGGGCAATCGTCTCGGCCTGGCCATCCAGCTCTTCGCCCTGTTCGCCACGATGGCGCTTGGCGGCCTCTGGCACGGTGCGGGCTGGACCTTCGTGGCCTGGGGCGTCGCACACGGCGTCGGCCTGGGCATCGGCGTGCTCTGGCGCAAGAACGGATGGCCGATGCCCACGTTCCTCGGCTGGCTGGCGACCTTCATCTTCGTGATGCTGTGCTGGGTGCTGTTCAGGGCGCAGACCTTCGATGCCGCCATGGCGATCTATCAGGGCCTGCTCGGCTACAACGGGCTGGGCAGCGGTTTCAAATGGCGCATGCTCGCGGTGGCGGCGGTGATCGCGATCGTCGGCCCGACCAGTTTCGCGCTGAGTGAAAAACTGCGGCCGGCGCCCTGGCTCGCCGTGCTTCTGGCCGTGGTGTTCGTGGCGGTATTGCTGAAAATCGGCGACGACGCGAACTACGAGTTCATCTACTTTCAGTTCTGACCGTGGCTGGCAAACGTTTCCTCCTGGTCTTTTGCGCCTCGGTCGCGGCAGGCGTCGGCGTTCTGGCGCTCCTGCTGCTGATCCTCGATCCCTTCGATCGCGGACACGGGCTTTTCGCGAAACGGGGGACGCTGGAACGCGGACCGCGCACGGCCAACGTCAGCCGCGGGCGTGATCCCGCGTTCAATGCCGCGGTGTTCGGCAATTCGCACATCCAGTTGCTCAAGCCGGAGCGTCTGAATGCCGCGACCGGCCTGTCATGGGTGCAATTGACCGTCCCGGCGACCATGCCTGATGAGCAGGTCATCGTGATGCACTGGTTTCTGCACAATCATCCTGGATCATCCAAAGCACTCGTCATTGGAACCGATCACTTCTGGTGCAACGCCGATCCGAATCTTTCATCGAAGCATCCGTTTCCGCGCTGGCTCTACAGCCTGGAACCGGTCAGCTATTATTCCAACCTCTTCCGCATGCAGGCGGTTCGGCTGATGCCGCGCAAGGTGTCCTTTCTCCTCGGCCAGACGAAAGCCCGACCGACGGACGGGTATTGGGACTACGAGGCCTACCGGACGCGCAACGAGGCGCAACTCCTGAAAGAGGCGGAAGCCGCGCGCAGCGCCCCGCTCTGGAACGAGACCGGAAAGTACCCCTGGATCGAGCGGCTCGCGCGCGAACTGGCAGCGCTGGACCGGCGCATCGCCGTCATCCTTGTCGCACCGCCGCATTTCCAACCCGGAATGCCGCCTCAGGGCTCCGCCCAGGCTCAGGCCGAACGTGCCTGCGCGGCGCAGCTTGCCACCGTGGCGAGAAATCGGCCGGGCACCGCCTTCCTTGACATGCGAGCCGACAGGGATGCCTTCAGCAACCCGGCCCACTTCTGGGATACGACTCACTATTCGGCCGATGTCGCGCGAGCAATCGAGACCGAGATCGCAAAGGCCCTGCGGTCGATCGAGGCCAGTGGAAAGTAATCTCCTGCGTCCTGTCGACGCAGGGCCCGTAGCGCCGAAGAGCGCGCGCGTCCCTGGCCTGCCCGCCGCCCCATGGGTGCTTGCCGGTTGCGGACGCCAGACCGAGACGACCCGGATCTTTGCGCTTTCATACCTTGCCGCCTGTGGCGGGCCTGCGAACAACGCAGGTCGAGCCCTGTCCATTTTCCGTGTAGCCGCACGAAATCAGAGGTTTCGAGCGTCCCGTGCGATGGGGTCTCGGCCCTGTGGTGATTCGATACGGTCGCGTAACAGAGCGCCGGCAGGGACTGGCAGCGCCGCTCGACCTCCTGCCTGAGTGCACGACACCACCGCGCCAGCAGCATCGTGCCAACGCACCGGCCTGGGATGCACGCTTCAGTTGTATATTGACCATCGCTGCGATCAGTTCTGATACCGCACGGAATTCATTGAGTTTTCTGATCCCCGATGGCCCCCTTTCGGTGCGTTCAACGGCCCCTCACCGAACCGTTCCACAGCGCTGAGGTTAACGAATTCGAAACAATTGGATCGCCCTATGACGGGGTGTGTTCGTTTTTTGATTTCACGTTCCAAGCGTCCTGAACGTCAAACCTCACATGCCCCCAAGATGGAACTGGTTGAATGACATTCCTACAATCGGAACGCGATGGCATTCTGGATGACGTTTCAGTCGTCAGACGGATTGCGCGGGTCGGCTTCAGGATTCCGGTGTTCGGTCCAGCCCTGCGGTGGGCGCTCCTGAGTGCTTTGCGGACCGTGCGTGAGGTCACGAGCTTTTCGCGGACCGCAGATTTCGTGGTGCGTGGTTCGCTGACCTTGCTCAAGACGACACGGCGATTGCCGGGAGGCAGGACGCTGTTTGATCGCGTCTGGCTTCCGCTTGCGCGCGGCAGCGTCGTGCTGGCGGAAGCCCCCGAGCGTCCCCTCTCGGATTTTTCCCCGCTTCTGGAACGTGACGCGTTTTCCGGCGGACCGATCGTGCTGTGCAACAACGCACTCGCCTGGGGCGGCGTCGAGCGGCAGATCGTCAATACCCTGAACGGCCTCGCGGCAGAGACGACGGAAAGCCTCGGATTGCTGTGCGTTCGTCTCGACGCCGGGCCGGATTACGGCTTCTACCTGCCATCGCTGGACGGGTTCCGAGGCTTTGTCCGCAATGCGGTTACCCCCGGAGAAGCCGCTGCTCGCATCAACGCGATGGTTCGTGCTGACCGGGCGGGCGATCTGTCTGCTCAGATCGCATGGCTTCCCTCGCATGTTCAGGAGGAGGTCAGGCGCTTTGTCGGCGAATTCCTGACACTCAAGCCGTCCGTTGTCCACGTCTGGCAGGATGCCCTGTCCATTTCCGCTGGCATGGCGGCGAAGCTCGTCGGAGTGCCGAAGATCATTGTGGCGAGCCGCAACATGGCCGCGCGTCGGTTCGCCTACCATCAGCCCTACATGGCGACCGGCTACCGGGAGCTGGCCGCCTGTCCCGACGTCGTGTTCTTGAACAACAGCGAAGCAGGCGCGCGGGACTATGCGGGCTGGCTCGGCATCCTGCCTGATCGCTTCGAACTGCTGCGGAACGGCGTTGATGAGGCCTCTCTCAGCCGGCCGCCCTCGGAGGCTACCGCCGCACTCAAGGCCCGTCTCGGAATCCCGCCGGATGCACCGGTTCTCGGTTCGGTTTTCCGATTCTACGACGAAAAGCAGCCGATGCTCTGGGTCCAGGCTGCCGGCATCGTGGCGAAAGCCCTGCCGCAAACGCACTTCGTGGTCTTCGGCACAGGACCGCTGATGGGAGAAGTGTGGAAGTTCGCCGAACGGCAGGGCTTTGCCGATCGCCTGCACCTGCCAGGAACGATCGAGGATGTTGCGCTGGGGGTGTCGCTGTTTGACGCATTCATGCTGACGTCGCAGCTTGAAGGCACCCCGAATGTGGTTCTGGAGGCCAGCTTGCTCGGTGTCCCCGTCGTTGCTACTAACGCCGGCGGCACGGTCGAAGCGATTGCGGACGGGCTGACGGGTTATGTCGCCCGACATGGGCAGGCCGAGGCATTGGCCGAACTGGTCCTGAAGGTCCTGCGGGATCCGATTTGGCCGGCGCGGGCCAGGGAACACGGCCCCTCATTCATCTCGCAGCGGTTCGGCCTGAAGCGGATGATCGACGAAACAGTCGCGCTATATGGCCTGAAGCGCCTGAAGTAGAGGTCTTTTGTGTTTTCGGTCGAACATCTCAACGTCTTGCGTGCTGCGGAAATCACCAAGATTCTCATGCATCTCCGGCCGGAAGGGGCCCGCATGCTGGAAATTGGCGCAGGCACGGGACGACAGGCACAGGAACTTGCAAGCAAGGGATTCGCCGTCGAGGCGATCGAAATCCTTGATTCGAACTATGCCGGGGACCGGCTGTTTCCGATCACGAACTATGATGGCCGCAACATTCCTTTCGAGGATGCCAGTTTCGACATCGTCTTTTCCTCGAATGTGCTGGAACATGTGCCTGATCTCGTGCAGATGCATTCCGAAATCCGGCGCGTCCTGCGGCCCGGCGGCTATGCCGTCCATGTCCTCCCGACGCACGCCTGGCGCTTCTGGACGACGCTTTCGGCATTTCCGACAGCCTTCCAGTATGCTGCAACGCTGGGTGGCCAACTCGCGCCGAAATGGCCCTTCGGCCCTTCCGAAATCAAGCGCCTGATCAAGATCTGGCTGATGGCGGCCCGGCACCTGGCCGCACCGTTCTTCCAAAGACGCCATGGCGAGCGCGGCAACATCCTGTCCGAAACATGGCTTTTCCATCCGAGCTGGTGGAGACGCAACTTCGCCCAGAACGGCTTCAGCATCATGCGCGACGAGCCGATGGGCCTGTTCTACACGGGCAACATGACGTTCGGCCAGCGCTGGTCCATGGAGAAGCGTGCACGGCTGGCAAAGACACTCGGAAGTGCCTGCCATATCTTCGAGTTGCAGCCCACCCCCAGGAAATAGCCCCCGGCAGCGCGCCGCGCGTCAGTGAACAGACCGGCCAGGTCGGATCAAGTCCGTATCGCGTCCGGCGGACCGACTTGCCTCAGGGAGCGTTCCCGGGTGCGGCATGTCGCGCACCGACATCAGCGTACAGGGCGATTGTCTCGTCGATCATGCGCTCCAACCCGAAGGTATCGAGAATGAACTTCGGGCCATGATGCCCCGCGCGGGCCTTGAACCCGGCATCTTCCAGGACATCCAGAACCTTCCCGGCAATCTCCTGCGGATTTGCGGAACGCACGACGAATCCGCTTTCGCCCTCTGCGATCGTTTCCGCAGTGCCTCCGGCGTCGGTCGCAACGACCGGCACGCCCATCAGGCTCGCCTCGAGAACGACGTTCGGCGTGCCTTCCATGCCCGAACAGAGCAGGAAGACATCAAACAGCCCGAGCCCAAGCGTTGGGGCGGCAATGGTCCCGGGCAAATGCACCCGATCGGCAAAACCGAGTTCTCTTGCCCGGCGCAGCATGTCCTCGCGCTGGGGGCCGGTGCCGAAGACCACGAAATGCGCGTGCTTGAGCCTGGAGGCAACGATACCCGCCGCTTCAATCCAGAGCAGCGGTTGTTTCTCGGCATAAAACCGGAAGATCGAGCCGATCACCGGCGACTGTTCGGGAATAGCGAGTTCGGCGCGAAGACGGGCAACATCACCCTGCGAAGCAGCAACCAGGGCATTCGGGTCGATCCCGTTGCGCAGGATGACGAACCGCGCCTCCGGAACTGCGAGCCATGCCGCGTAGGAGCGCGCGCCGGCGACGCTGTTGTTGAGCATCGTCACGTCATCGCAGCCGGCCAGTTCCTCATAGGCGAGGCGCATGTGCGGCCGGTGATAGGCGAAATGGATCGGCGCGATGTTGCGCCCCGCCACGATGACCTTGGGCACTCCGGCCAGACGCGCGGCATACCCCGCGGAAATGGACAGGGAATCCTGCCAGGCATGAACGACGCGCGGTTTGAGGCGGACGAAATCGGCGACAAACCGCCAGATGTCCTCCTGGACGTCGCGCGGCAGCCAGCCGATGTTCTGCTCGATGTCGCGGCGGCGTTCTGCGGTCATCGTCTCCGCAAGGATCGCGGATGCCTCGCTGGCGGGGACGACGTTGCGCAAGAGCCCGCCAAAGTCCTGTAGCGACGGCCGGTAGAAGTCGTAATTCTCGTCCTGGCCGAGGCGCAGGCACAAAAGGCCGGCGGGCTCCGGCAAGCGCGCGGCCAAGCCCTGAAGGGTATAGACGATCTGCCGCTCGACACCGCCCCAGGCCAGGGCGTCGTTGACAAGGAGCGGCGCCCCAGTGAACCGATCAGCCGGCAGGAGGGGGCTGATGCTGGCGAGCGGACGCGCCCGCCGTCTGAAGGCCTCCATTCTGGAAGTAGCCGTCGCTTGCTCGATCAAGCTGGCGACACCGGCAAGCCGGGCACGCACGCTTCGGGGCAGGACACGCCGGGCCACCGGCTGGGCAAGCGAAAAAGCATGATCCAGCATGCGACGCAGGGCGAACCCGAGCGACGGGCGCCAGCCGGCATTCCCACCGGCAACGCCTGTCTTTTCCCGGCCCTGCGCTTTGCCCAGGTCGTCGCGTGGTGCAGTCACGATGATAGCGCTCCTGTTTGGTTCTGCTGGCGCGGCAAGAACCAAAGCCTGCGCCAGACCAACGGGGTCCTTTCAACAGTCACGGGTCCGAAAAGGCAAGGCGAGGACCGCGTGCCACGATAGCGCACCTCGCCAGTTCAGGCTCCAACTTGCCTGTCCCAACGGCGCAGCGCCTGCTCCAGCGCTTCCACCGTGCGTCGCGCCAGGCGTTTCTGGTCATAAGGAGCGATCTGCTCCCGAGCCATTCCTGACAGAACATCCCTCCGGTCGAGGACGTCCGAAAGGGCATCGGCGAGAATTTCCGGCGCGCCGGGCGGCACAATGCGGCCGCATGGGCCAACGATCCGCCTCGCATCGCCGACATCGGTCGCCACCACCGGCAATCCGCTGGCCAAGGCCTCCGCGATGACATTGCTGAATCCCTCGCCGTAAGCAGAGGACGAACAGGCGACATCGAACCCCGGGTAAAGACTGGCGATGTCCGCGGCCGCCGGGATGACGACGACGTCTTCCCCCAGACCAAGCGAAGCAGCCTCCGCCGTGAGCCGGTCCCGCTGCTCCTGGCTACCGACCGCAACCAAGACGGCCTTCCAGCCCGTGCGCTGGTGGCGCAGCAGGGCCAGCGCCTGCAAAAAACCGGAGTGATCCTTCATAGGATCAATTCTGGCGACGTGACCGATAACAGCCGTGTCATCCCGACAATTCCAGGCGACTCGTGCGGTGTTGCGGCGATGATCGATCCCGTGCTGGTGCGGCGCGAAGCGTGCCAGGTCGATACCGTTCTCTATCACCACGATGCGCCGGTCCGGGACGCCGCCTGCACGCAACACCTCAAGGCCAGACTGGGAATTGACGATGAGCAGGTCGGCAAGGGGCATCAAGCGGCGCTCCAGCCAGGCTGCCCATCGCCACTTGATCCCGTAGTTCTCCATGCGCATGTCGGAGGCGCGAATGCCCCAGACCAGCAGCGGCCGCCGGGTGAGTGTGCGGGCACACAGGCATGCCAGATTGCCCGCCGTGAGATAGCCATGGACGACATCGGGCCGCTCTCTGGCGATCAGGCCCCGGAGACTGGCGATGCGCGCGGCCGCATTGCTTCCGGAGAGCACCTCCATGGCCACGCCCGTGGCCACCGCATCGGCCTGCATGGCTCCGCCATCGCGAAACACGGCGACCCTTGCCTGATGGCCCAGGTCGCCAAGCCCGCGCGCCAGCGCCAGCGCCTGGCGTTCAGCGCCGCCGAGGCCAAGGCGCCCAACCACGATCAAGACCTTCATGACGCGTGCGATAAGCGTTGTGGCAGGCGCGGGCAATAGGCTAGAGCGGTGCCCAGCCCCCTCGCACACTGCTCCAGGTCCTTTGGGCGGCTCTGGAATCCTGCAAACCCGGCAATGCGCATCCTTCACGTCATATCCAACCTGATGTCGGGCGGCGCCGAAAGCATGCTGACCAAGGTCGTGGAAGCCTTGCCGGCTCCGCGCTTCGAGCACGCCGTCGTGACGTTCGTCAATGGCGGCCTGTTCGCCGATCGTCTGGGCGAGGCCGGAGTTCCCATTTTCGGTCTGGGGCAGCAGAAAGGGCAGGCAGCGCGTGCCTTGCTGCGACTGTCCGATGTGCGCCGGATCGTCGAAGAGTTTCAGCCGGATATCCTGCAGGGCTGGATGTATCACGGCAATCTTGCTGCCTCCGTCGCGGCGGGCCGACGTCCTGTCATCTGGAACGTGCGTCAGCGCCTCGAACGTCTGTCGGATAACGCCGTCACGACACGCCTTGCCATCCTGGGGTCCCTGGGCTGGCGCGCGCGCGTCCGCGCCGTCATCTACAATTCCGAGCATGCGGCGCTGGAGCACGAACGCTGGCTTTACCCCCGGGCGCGGCGGATCATCATCCCCAACGGTTTCGATCTTGAGGCGTTTCGGCCGGATCAGACGGCGCGCGCGACCCTGCGCGGCGAGCTTGGACTGGCGTCCGACGCCGTTGTCGTCGGGCGCATCGCGCGCGACGACGCAATCAAGGACACACCGAACCTGGTGCGCGCGTTTGCTGCCTTGCCGTTTCGCGATGTGCACCTGGTCCTCGCCGGGCGTGGCATGGATTCCCGGAACGCCCTACTGCTCGCAGAGCTACGATCCCTCGGGATCGGGGACCGCGTCCACCTTCTTGGCGAACGCCGGGACATCGCGCGGCTGAACGCCGGGTTCGACCTTGCCGTGCTGTCATCCAGTCACGGCGAAGGTTTTCCGAATGTCGTGTGCGAGGCCATGGCAGCGGGCACGCCGATCGTCTCCACCGACGCCGGCGAGTGCCGCGCCATCATCGGCGATCCCAGCCGTATCGCGCCCATTCGCGATCCGCAGGCCCTTGGCGCCGTCATGACGCGCGTACTGGCGTTGACGTCCGGCGAACGCATGGCACTGGGGCGCGCCGATCGCGAGCGCGTCTCGCGCCTGTACAGCCTGCCGGCGGTCGCCGAGTCCTATGCCGCCCTCTGGCACAGGATCGCCGGAAAACAGGCGTAAACGCCGGTTCGCCGCTGGGCCAGCCCGTTCAGGCGCGTTTCTCGAACACCAGGAACACGCGAAACCCGACATAGCGCCCGATCCAACGCTCGACGCGCCGTTCCAGCGCCATCAGCGCCCGTGCCATGCCGCCTGTCAGCAGGGTCCATTTCTTGAACCCGCCCGACAGGGGATAGGACAACGGCGAGAACCAGACGACCTCGCGCACAGTCATTTCGGGCACGAGGTGCTCGAACCGCTCGCGATGCCGCGTGGCAATCAGCGACGGGATGGCCTGGTTCGATTCATACGGGTTCCGTGCGGGATCAGGCGCTCCGGCCGTGAGCGGATCGGCGCTCATGATCACGGGCTCCTCGTGAATGTAGTTGAAGAACGCCCAGGACAGCGGCGTTATCCCGGGTTCGACCATCACGACCCGTCCCCCGGGACGCAACGTGCGCGCGGCCTCACGGAAGAAGTTCAGCGGATGCTCGATATGGTGCAGCACGTCGACCATGACGATGTTGCCCAGGCAATCCGCCTTGAACGGCAGTTTCTGCGCGTCCGCGACCAGATCGAGCCAGGGGCCGAACTGGATGTCGGAGCCAATGACGTCGGGCAGCTTTTCCGGCAGGTTGCCGATCCCCGCGCCGATCTCCAGCGTCGGGCCAGGCCCGCAGGCGGCGGCGATGCGGTCATAGAAGTCGCCGTAGACGGCCCGAAGAACCGGCTTTGCCTTCCAGACCGCGAGATACCGGTTGAGCGCCTCCGGGGTGAGATCGCTCTGCATGTGGGATGCCTGTTGCTCGCCCATGATCACAATGCCTTGATGCGCATGAAAGCGAACAGGACCATTCGCAGCAACATCACGCCGTGCCGGAACCGGGAGATCTGCGTTTCGCCGTAGGAGCGGTTGGCATAGCGGATGGGTACTTCAAGCACCTTCAGGTTGAGCTTCGAGGCGCCGAATATGAGATCGAAGTCGCCGAACGGATCGAAGTCGCCGAAATAGGCGCGGCCCGCCTTCAGGCGCTGGTAGTCGGCACGCGAGATCACCTTCGTGCCGCACAGGGTATCGGTGAACCGCTGGTTGAGCAGCCAGGAGAACAGATACGAGAAGCTCTTATTGGCGATGAGGTTGAGAAACCGCATCGCCTCGTCTTCCATCGGATAGACGAGGCGCGAGCCGTTCACGAACTCCGCCTTGCCGCTCGAAATGGCATGCCAGTACTTCGGCAGTTGCTCCGGCGGCATGGTCAGGTCCGCGTCCAGGATCATCAGCACATCGCCGCGCGCCCGGTCAAATGCGTGGAAGACCGCATCCGCCTTGCCCTTGCCGGGCTGGCGCATGATCTTGATGTCATACTGGGGATAGGCCTTCTGGACCCGCTCGATCTCCTCCCAGGTGCCGTCCTTGGAATGTCCTTCGACGAAGATGATCTCGAGATCGTCGGTGAACCGCGGCGTTCGCAGAACGGCCGCTTCGATGTTGCCCTTTTCATTGCGCGCCGGAACCACGACGGTGGCCGACCGGTAGCCCGGATCGGCACAGCGCTGTGAACGGCAGACGCTGTAGTGGCGCAACGCCAGATTACGAATGCCGGGAAATGGCGCGATGAAGCGGTTCAGGAAGCGCCCCAGACCCAGCAGCCTGGCCGGGCTGAGCAGGCGGATCTCGCTCTTGACCAGTTCGAAGTCCGAGAGTTCGGCCAGCCCCTTCACGTCCGCGACAGACAGTGCGTTGACTTCCGGCACCTTGGTGCGCAGTCCCGCGGTTTCCGCGAGTTTCAGCACGGGCCACCACAGATGCGAGAAATAGCCGATGATGACGCGCGTATCGCGGTTGCAGAGCCGATGAAGCCGCGCCAGGAAAGCCTGGCAATCGTCCATCTGGCCAATGCTGTCGACCACGACGATCGCATCGAAGGGGCCCTCGATCGCATCAAGGGTAGCGGGGTCTTCGGCATCGCCCACCACGAATTCAAGTCCGGGGTGCGCCTTCCGCGCGACGTCAATCATGCGGGGCGAAATGTCGACGCCCACGCCACGCGACGGCTTGAGAGCGGCAAGAAGGTCGCCGGTGCCGCAGCCGATTTCCAGCACCCGGGCACCGGGCGGAATGAGAAACTGAAGGTAGCGCAGGTCTTCCTCGTGAAAGAAGGCGTTGCGCTCGCGCCAAGCGCGCCGGTCGGGAGCGGCTGCATCCGAAGCGGCCCGAATCTTTTCCTTCCGCGGACTAAGCGGAGCGGCAGCCAAGAGCGTCGTCATGTTCACATTCCAGTCTTTTCGGTCTGATCTGTCTGCGGCGCGCGCTGGGCGCTGTCGCTTTCTGCTGCCCGCATAGAGGCATTGCGTCGAAAAAGCCAATACAGCGCCCCTGGCACTGTCGCCAGCATGACTGTCATTCCGAACGCAACGGAGAATACCACGGCCTCCTCGGCCGAGGCTCCGTGCGCCGTCAGCAGCGCGGTGACCGCCAGCTCACGCACGCCCCAGCCTCCCACCGAGATCGGCAGCAGCGTGATCACCATGATGTAGACCATCAGCACGGCGGCATCGGCAAGCGGCAGCGCCAGGCCGATGGCGCGGCCGAGGGCGAAGATGCACAAGATCGTCAGTCCGTGGACGAGCGCGCTGATCGCAAACAGCTTGACGGCGTTCGGCCCCAGGAGCGCGGCATGCGTCTCGGTCAGCGCTACGCCAAGAAAACGCAACATCTGCCGTCTTTCGAGCATGGCCCCCAGAGGACGCGCCGAAAGCAGCGCCAGCGTTCCGCCCATCGCAACCAGCGCCACGGTCAGCAACACGGGCTGGCGGTACCCGCCGAGCGACTCCAGGCCGGACGGCAGCAACAGGAACGCGAAAGCCATCAGGAACAGCGAATGAACGCCGAGCGCCCGATCCAGCAGCACACTCCATGCCGCATGGGGGAGCGTCACGCCATGGCTGCGCAACATGAGCGCGCGAACACCATCACCGGCAAGATTGGGCAGCACCTGACTGACGAACTGGCCAAACCCGTTGACCGCATGCACATCCCCATGCGGCAACTGGTACATGCCGCGGCCGAGGGAGGTGACGACCAGTCGCCAACGCTCTCCAACCAGCGGCACCTCCAGGGCGATCATCAGAATGGCGAGGGCAACCCAGCCGGGCTCCAAGTTTTCCAGAAGCTTTCGCAGATTGGCCGGATCGATCTGCCGCGACACCATGACCATGCAGCCGACCGCAACTGCCAGCTTGAAGGCGACAAGACCGCGCTTGCGCCAACTGACAGCGGCGTCCTTGGCAGTCGCCACAGGTTCCGACCTTTCACCTGTCACCGCTTACAGGCTCCACTGCAAACTCCAAATCCGTTCTTCCGGCCTGTCCAGGCCAATCCCGAGCCATGCGCCGCAGGCGGCTTCGGCTGAAGGCGCCCGGCCACGCAAATCCTCGCTTCATGGCGGGCGGGCCCAAGGCAAGGACCGCTGATTCCCGACACGATCCGCGCCAATGGTCGCGGCACAAGAGCGGCCGATGCGGATGGTCCGGTGTCGCCGAGCGGCGATCCTTCACACCATCCGGCTTTGACCGTCCAGAAATGCCTTGTAGGCGCGCTGCAATCCTTCCGTGAGCGACGTGCTTGCCCGCCAGCCGAGCGATTGAAGCCGGGAGACGTCGAGCAGCTTCCTCGGCGTGCCGTCCGGTTTGCTCGTATCGAAAACGATCTCGCCTTCATAACCGACCGTTCGCGCAATCGACTCGGCAAGCTCGCGGATCGTGACGTCCGTGCCGGTCCCGATGTTCAGGAGGCGCTCGTCGGACCAGGACTTCATCAGGTGCACGCAGGCATCCGCGAGGTCATCGACAAACAGGAACTCGCGCCGGGGCGTGCCGCTTCCCCAGACAACGACCGACCGCGCGCCACTCTGCTTCGCCTCGTGGAAGCGGCGGATGAGTGCCGCGGCGACGTGGCTGTTCTCGGGGTGATAATTGTCGCCCGGACCGTAGAGGTTCGTCGGCATGACCGAGACGAAATCGTCCCCGAATTGCCGCCGGTAGCTCTCGGCCAGTTTGATCCCGGCGATCTTGGCGATAGCGTAAGGCTCGTTGGTCGGCTCCAGCGGCCCCTGCAACAACTGGTCCTCGTTCATCGGCTGAGGCGCGAGCTTGGGATAGATGCAGGAAGAACCAAGGAACATCAGCTTCTCAACGCCGTTGAGATGAGCGGCGTGGATGATGTTCATGGCGATCGCGAGATTGTCGTAGATGAAGTCTCCGCGATAAGTGTTGTTGGCGTGGATGCCCCCTACCCTGGCGGCGGCGAGAAAGACCGCCTGTGGCCGGTTTTCAGCCATCCAGCTCTCGACCTCGGCCTGCCGGCGAAGATCGGCAGACGACCGTGGCGCGACCAGAATCGTGCAGCCCTCGTTCGCGAGGCGCCGCACCAGGGCTCCACCAACCATGCCGGTGTGGCCGGCGACGAAGACCCGTTTGCCCGCCAGCGCGTAGTTAGCGGACGCCATCGACCCTCTCCTTCTTGGCGGCGGTGAGGTCGGTGGCGACCATGTCCCGAACCATCGTCGCGAAGCTGATCTCCGGTTGCCAGCCAAGCCGCTGCTGCGCCTTGCTCGCGTCGCCGACGAGGAGGTCGACCTCCGTCGGACGGAAGTAGCGCGGATCGACGCGCACGAGCGTCTTGCCCGTCTTGGTATCCACGCCGCTCTCGTCGACGCCGCTGCCCCGCCACTCGATCTTGCGGCCAACTTCCGAGAACGCGATGTCGACAAATTCGCGGACGGTGCGGGTTTCACCGGTCGCCAGCACGAAATCGTCCGGTTCATCGGACTGCAGGATCATCCACATGCCGCGGACGTAGTCCTTGGCGTGGCCCCAGTCGCGCTTGGCGTCGAGATTGCCCAGGAACAGGCAATCGTCCAGACCGGTCTCGATCCTGGCGACGGATCGGGTGATCTTGCGGGTCACGAAGGTCTCGCCGCGGATCGGGCTCTCATGATTGAACAGGATGCCGTTCGAGGCATACATGCCATAGGCTTCGCGGTAGTTCACCGTGATCCAGTAGCCGTAAAGCTTTGCGGCGGCATAGGGCGAGCGCGGATAGAACGGCGTGCGCTCGCGCTGCGGCACTTCCTGGACCAGGCCGTACAGTTCCGACGTTGAGGCCTGATAGAACCGCGTCTGCTTCTCCATGCCAAGAATGCGAATAGCTTCGAGAAGGCGCAGAACGCCAATGCCATCGGCGTTCGCCGTGTATTCCGGGCTCTCGAACGAGACGGCCACATGGCTCTGCGCGGCCAGGTTGTAGATTTCCGTCGGCTGCACCTCCTGCACCAACCGGATCAGGTTGGTGGAATCGGTCATGTCACCGTAGTGGAGGTGAAACCGCGCGCTTTCGACGTGCGGATCCTGGTAGAGATGATCGATGCGTTGGGTGTTGAACGAGGATGACCGGCGCTTGATGCCGTGTACCTCGTAGCCCTTCGAAAGCAGCAACTCGGAAAGGTAGGCGCCATCCTGTCCGGTCACGCCCGAGATGAGGGCAACGCGCCGCGCGCCTTCCGCCAGCGTCATACTACGATCCTTTGCGGCAGTTAAAAAAGGGCTCTGGCTGCGGCCTTACCGAAACCGGAAAGGCGCATAGCACAATTCTGGGAGCGCCTGTCAATGCGCGTCGGCCGGCGCCGATGCCCGGACGACGTGCGAAGATAGGATAATTGGGCCTATCTCGTGATCAGTTGGGCCGGTTGCACCGAACGAATTTCAACCACCTCCAGACCGCCGATCGAATCGGAATCGGCGTGGCCGATCGTGGCGACGCAAGCGCTCCAATAGCGGCTCTCCCGCGGTATGCTGACCGCCTTGGGGAATGCCGCCAGCAACGGATAGACCGCCCGGGGGTTCTCAGGTTTCTGCACCTCGGCGACCGCGCGCAGGGTGTAGGGAACGCTCGCCTTCGCCAGCGCCTGGGCAAAGACTGGTCCTATGATCTTCGTGGCGTGCAGGAGTTCGGATTGCCGTACGGTCGGTGACAGCAGGAAACCAGGTTCGGAATCCGCCCGGACATCGAAGATGTCGGCGAAGATCCTGCCTTCCGCATACAATCGTCTTTCGCCGGCAGGACAGGCATCCAGCGCCGCGATCTGGTCGACCGGCTTCAGCTTGCCCGGACCGATGATCAGGGGTGCAGCAGCGATCAATGCGACAACGGCGAACGCGCCGACACCCGCCAGCGACAAGCGCCTTGTCACCGCAGGTTCCATGGCCGGCGGCAGCGTTGGCGAAGTCAGCGTGCGCCAGAGATCGAAAGCGCCAGCTCCTTGCATCAGGTTCGCCAAGCCGCGGCGGAAGGCATCAAAGCCCAGCGCGACGAGCAGCCCCATCAAGGGCACGCCGGCCGCGTAAACCCGCGTCCCCCCGTCCGTCAGGAGCAACGGCGACGAAAGCACAATGCCGGCGGCCGCGGCCAGCCCGATCAGCGCCACCGGGTTCCGGAATGACACGAGGGCGATCAACGCGCCGAATATCAGCCAGATGTTGATCACCGTCAGGTCGAAATATGTCAGGAAGAACTCCGGCGTCCGAAGCAACTCATCCATCAGGGCCTTGACGATCAGCGACGGTTTCGCGCGGATAGCCTCGATCGCAAAGGCGTAGATCGCCGGCTCCGGCGGCGTTTTCATGGTGCTCGCGAAAAGCTGGGGGTGATCGACAAAGATCTGCTGCCAGCCCTTGCCCCCCACGGCCAGCCCATAGAGCGTATAGGAGAAATTGCTCTGGATGAGGCCGGACGAGCCTCCGAGCATTTTTACGAGATACGGGGAGTGGGCAAATCCAAGCACACCGCCCACGCCGCCCGCGACAAGCCAAAGCGCCATTTGCTTTCTGCCGCGCCGCCATTGATTGGCGGCACCCGCGAGGATCACCAGCGGCAACAGGAAGAACGGGCCCGCACGCGCCATCAGCCCAATGGCGAGAACCATGACGCCCAGCCCGAACAATGCGGCCTGGTCGCGGCGCACCGCCGCCAGGATCGCCGCGAGCCCGAACGCGCCCATGGCAAATCCGGTGCTTTCCGAAAGGGTTGTCGGCGTCCACTCTGAAACGAACGCGCCGCAGGCCGTGGCAAAGGCAAGCGCCGCCCAGCCCCCCAGGGCCAGCATGATCTCACGCGTGGCCAAGGTCAGGCCCGCAGCCACGAGCAAGGCGCCGAGCCCCATGATGACCTGCATGTCCGGAGCGCCCGCCAGCATGCGCAGGGTCGTCAGGACGCCGGTCAGCGGACGGCGCGAATTCCAGTCGTTGAGCGTGCCAGTCGTCAGCAACTCGAGCGCGCCGTGCAGATACCCAAACGAGTCCGATGCCTGCATCGAGCCAAGAATATGGAACCCGGTCTGCGAATGGGTATTGATCCGTCCGCTGGCGATCCAGGCGTCGGCCAAACCCGCGAACGGCATTGCGAAGGCTGCCAGCAAAATGGCGACGGACGCGGCCGGGCCGGGCCGACTGCGGACATCCTGCACCAAGACCCGCCAGGGCAGGCAGGACAGCACGAGCACGGCGCCGGTCAGAGTTATGGCCTGCGTCAGCCGGAGTTTGAGAGTAAGCGCGGTTTCCGTGGCTGGAAACAGCGAAGAAGGAATCAGCATCCCCGCAAGTCCCAGCACGAACAGGATCGAGCCTGCGATCATCGCGCGGCGCAGGTCCGGTGCCTTGTCGACAGCGACGGCAAACCCGCTGCGCAACGCCAGATTGCTCACCAGCACCGCCGACAGAAGCATCCCAAGGAGCAGTAGGGTGATCGCCCTGTCGAACCGCAGCGAACCGTTCACCGTCATGCCGTTCTCAGGCGCGGTTGGGCCTCCCGCGTTGCGATAGGAGAAGCGAAAGGTCTGCGAAAGCGCCGAATACAGGCCCCCGGGCATCTGCTCGATGCGGGCATCGGACTGGCCGGAAGTCAGCGGTCCGTTCCTGTCCTGAAGGATCGGGCGCAGCGAGAGGGTCCGTTCCTCGTCGGTGACGAACTGGCTGAAAAGCGGCAGGTTCGACACGTCGTAGGTGTACAATTGTCCCTTCACGTGCTGCACGGATTCGGGCTTGACGCTGTGCCAGCCCATCAGCGTTCCCGAGGTCACGAGCGCCAGGAGCAGCGCCGCCGCTATGCCAACGGTACGGATGATCCGGCTCGCGACATAACTGCTGCGCAGGCTGGACACCGGAAAGGCCAGCGCCGGCGTCAGAATGCTGGCAATGCCCAGCAAGACGAGAAAGAAGGGCAAGTCACTGAGGGTTGCCTCCTGCAGGCGCAACCGCGTCACGACAGGCGCCAAAGCAATGGCGACGCCGGCGAAAAACGGAAGCACGGCAAGCAAGGCCGGGGTCCTGTCCGCTACGCCGGCGGATGCAGACAGCCTGGACGCACCGCGACGCAACACGTGGCCGATGCCGAGTCCTGCCGCCAACAGGCCCGTGACCAGCAGCCAGTGCTGCGACACCGGCGCAACAGGCCCGGTCAACGTGTATGCCCGGCCATTGGTCCGGGGGTCCGTGTTGTCCGACGTGGAAAAATAGAGATACCTGGCCCAGACCGAGTATCGCCCGTTGCCGATGGTGCGAATGTCCTGGTGCAGCGATCTCGGTGCGCCAAGACGCAGGTCATTTTCCTTGAGAACGCTGAAACCGACGAGGCCATATCGCTCGTCGACGTAGAAATAGGGCGTTCTTGCCAGGCCCAGCGACCCGATGAAGGCTTTGCCGATTTCCGCCTGGTAGCGGGTCATGTCCAGCGTGCTGCGCACACCGACGAAGCCTGACGACAGCACCAGCCAGGCGGCTAGGATGCCTGCGGCAAAGAACGTCAAGACACGGCTGCCCAGCGTCGCAAAGCGAATTATCGTGGCATTTGGCGTCATGTCTTTGTCTCGCGGATGCTTGGGCTGGAGCAGCGCACCACCGGAGGTCGCGCCATTGCATCTTCTCCCCGGCATAGCAAGTGTCGCACGCCCCGCACCGTTCCGACGAACGCGCAATGCGAGCATCACGCTGCTGCGCAGGCATTGCCGGCTCGGGCTCGCAGGTTGCCAGAGCCAGGGCGAGCGACTAGAGAGAGCCCAAAATCGTGATCCCCTGGTCGGACCAACGCCGAGACGGCGCATGTCGCGACCTCAGCTTTGGAAATCAGGCGTTGCCAGTCGTCGAGCTTTGCTCCCGAATGAACGAAGTCCCCAAAAGCCTGGGGCCGGCGTTGATCCTTGTCTGCTCCTATCGCGGCGCCGCCGACCGCACCGCCCCGTCGGATCTGGTCGGCTGGAAGAGGACGCTCGTCGACGCCGTGACGCTGCGAAAGCTGCGCGAGTATGTGGCGACCTGGCGGGATTTCTACGCCAATCCTCGGAATGCCGCCTATCAGCGTCGTCTCGCCGAGGCCGTCGCTGCCCGCTGTGCACCCGGTTCGAGCATCGTCGTGGACGCTCGCTTGGCGCCCGAGGCCGTGCCTGTGACGGGCGTCGAGGCAGATCGGGTTTCGCGTCGCGATCTCGGCGCTGAAAAGGCGGCAGACCTGCCGTCCGCGCCGGTCGTTGTGTTTGTCTATCCCGATCCGCTGGGTCTGAGCTGGCAAAGGCTGGAGGCGGCGATCGCCGCCCAGGGCCGCAGCATGTTCATCGTCAATGGTCGCGGACGCCTGTTCAGGCTCGACAGGCAAGCAGCTCGCGCGCTTCGATTGCGGCGGTTCATGGCCACGACGCGCATCGCCGAACTGCTTGCGGGACTTATGCTTGTGCCGATCTCCGGAATTTTCGCCCTGCGCGACCGCCTGAACGGTCGGACATGACCATGCTGGACACCGAAAAAGCCGACCCCGCGTCGTCACGTGCAACCGTGATGAAGGAAAAGATTCGCCGTTGGTGGGCCGAAGCGCCCATGACCTATGGCGAAACGCATGGCACAACCGAGTACCACCTGCCGGATGGCAGCGTGGAGACGGTCGAAATCGGCACCAGGCGATTCTTTGAACTGGCGGATCAGCGGTTCTACAGCTGGAACACGCCGCTCCATCAGCCAGATGGACCGTTTTCGGCGATTTTCGATTACAAGCGGTTCGAGGGCAAGCGCGTGCTGGAGATCGGCTGCGGCATGGGCTGCATGGCGATGAACTGGGCGCAGCGCGGAGCCTTGGTGACGGCGGTCGACCTGAACCCGACTTCGGTCAGCCAAACGAAGCTCCGGTTCAAGCAATTCGGCCTCGACGGCGATATTCGTGAAAGCGATGGTGAAAGCCTTCCGTTCGAGGACGAAAGCTTCGACTATGTCTACTCATGGGGCGTGCTGCATCATACGCCCGGAACACGCGAAGCCCTCGCCGAGGTCTATCGGGTCCTCAAACCGGGCGGCCAGTTCGGCTTGATGCTGTATCATCGCAACTCCTTCCTTTACCGCTACACGATCGCCTGGGTGGAAGGCTTCGTGAACATGGAGAGCCGGTTCCTGTCGCCGCTTGAACTCGCGAGCCGCTATTCCGACGGCGCCAGGGAAGATGGCAATCCGCATACCTGGCCTGTGACCAAGCGGGAAGTTCGGCGTGATCTGGTTTCCCAGTTTGGCGGCGTCGACATCAAGGTGCTGGGCACCGACGTGCCCGTCATTCTGAACGTCTGGCTGCCCAGGCTGGCCGAGAAGCTGTTGCCGTTGTCCTGGCAAAAGGCCATGGCACGCCGCTTCGGCTGGAGTTTGTGGATCACAGGCGGCAAGAGCCTATGATGACGGCGTCCTCGCTGACGCGGTTTGCCAGGAGGGTGCGCTATGCCGTGGCTCATCCCACGGCGGTCGTGCGCTATCTTGTGGGAACGCCGGCGGCCCCTGCGATGGGTGCAACGGCAGTCGCAGAGGATGCCCCCCCTGTCGAGTTGGCGCAGCCCGATCCCTTGCAGCCATTCGAACGCTATCTCGCACTTGGCCGCGCCCAGGGAATCGAACAGCCGACGCTGTTCCTGTCATTCGACTGCGATACCGACCTCGACTTCACCGCCGCGCTGGAGGTGAAGCGATTTCTGGATTCCCTGGGAATCAAGGCGACCTGGGCTGTGCCGGGCGTCCAGATCGAACGCGGCGCGGATACCTACCGGTCGATCGCAGCGACCGGCGCGGAGTTCATGAACCATGGTCAGTTGCCCCATACCGCCTGGGGCGAGGATCGCTACATCAGCATCACCTGGTACCATGAAATGACCCCGGAGGATGTCACTGCGGACATTCTGGCGGGCGACGCCACGATCCGGCGCGTGCTGGGCGTCACGCCAGGCGGATTTCGCGCGCCGCACTTCGGGCATTATGCGGCGCCTGACCAGCTTGCCCTGGTGCACGCGTGCGCGCGCCAGCTGGGCTACTCCTACTGTTCGACCACCCTGCCGGCCTATGGTCTCGGCAACGGCCCGCTTCACGACGCCGACGGCATTGTCGAACTGCCGACCTTCGGCTCTCTCGTCGCGCCCACCAGTGTCCTCGATTCCTGGAGCTATCTGACTGATCGCCGCGTGTATCAACTCGGCGACGTCTATGCGGAGCTGATGTGCGCAACGGCGGAGCGGCTGGTGTCCGAGCGCGCCGCTGCATTGCTGACGTGGTATGCTGACCCTTCCCATGTGGTCGGCCAGGCTCCGTTCGAGCGCGCCATGCAGCGTCTGGTTTCCCTCGGCATTCCCAGCCTCCACGGCAGCGAAGCCGCCGCTCTGCTGCGGCGGGCATCGCCAGGCTGAACTGACAGGCTTGCCATGTGCGGAATTGCGGGTTGGCTGGATCAGGAACGCCGCGGTGATGCGGCCGATCTGGCGCGCGTCCGTCGCATGTGCGACACGATGGTGCATCGTGGCCCGGATGATGACGGCTATATCACGCTGCCTGGCGTGGCGCTCGGAATGCGACGACTGGCGATCGTCGACATTTCCGGCGGTCACCAGCCGATGGCCTCCGACGATGGCGCGATCCAGATCGTCTTCAACGGTGAGATCTTCAACCACGATGCCCTGCGATCGGAGTTGGCGGCCGGCGGCACACACTTCCGCAGCCGCAGTGATACCGAAGTCATCCTGCGTCTCTACGAGCAGTTCGGCCTGGCAGCGATCGATCGCCTCAACGGCATGTTCGCCATCGCCATATGGGATGG
Organism: Beijerinckiaceae bacterium; assembly: GCA_035437025.1. GTDB lineage: Bacteria > Pseudomonadota > Alphaproteobacteria > Rhizobiales > Beijerinckiaceae > JAIUNP01. Next base: position 27,263 of record DAOMXN010000006.1, read on the forward strand.
CCGGGACAAGGCCATGCATCTCGTCCGCGACCGGATGGGCGAGAAGCCGCTCTATTATCTCTGGGACGGTCGCCGTCTGCTGTTCGGTTCGGAGATCAAGGCGATCCTGGCCGGGCTGGACCAGCGTCCGCCTGTCAATCCGCAGGCGCTCTGGGACTTTTTCACGTTTCGCTACGTGCCTCCGGATCACACGATCTGGAAGTCCATTTCCAAACTGCCGCCCGCGCACCGCCTGACGATACGCGCCGGGGGCGGCGTTCCGGAGATTGCGCGCTGGTGGGACATTCCACGGCCAAGCCACCGCCAGCGCAGCGACAGCGACGAGGTTGCGCAGTTCGATGCCCTTCTGACCAACGCGACCCAACTGAGGATGCTGGCGGATGTCCCGGTCGGAATCCTGCTGAGCGGCGGGCTGGATTCGAGCGTGGTCGCGGCGAAGGCGGCCCTTGAGGGGCAGCGCGTCAAGACCTTTTCCGTCGCCTTCGAAGGTGCGGAAGCGATCGACGAACGGCGCTATGCCCGCATGGTGGCGAAGGCATTCAACACGGACCACCACGAGGTGGTCATCGGAGAGCGGGAATTCGTCGATTTCCTGCCGGACTTCGTGCGATTTACCGACGAACCGCTCGCCGATCTCGCCTCCATACCGCTGCACTACGTGTGCAAGCTGGCGCGCAAGAACGTTACCGTGGTGCTGTCAGGAGAAGGTTCCGACGAAATCCTCGGCGGCTATTCCTTCGACAACTGGGCCGCGCGCTGGGATGAAGCTGCTACCTTGTCCAAGCCGCTGACCCTCATGGAGCGCCTGCTGCGGCGCCAGGCGCCATGGGTCGATCCCGGCCTGCTCGACCTGCGGGACGCACCGCAGCCGCTGACCATGACCTCCTACATGACGAGCGAGGAGAAGCGCGCCCTATTCCGAGCAGGCATGGAGGCGCCCGACAGCCTGGATGGCCTGCGCGCCAAGCTGGCGCATTTCGGCAAGGCGTCGCCCCTTGCGCAGGCCCTCTACATCTATTGCCAGGACTGGTTGGTCGAAGACCTGCTGATGAAGGCCGACAAGATGTCGATGGCCACATCGGTGGAGCTGCGCGCGCCCTTCCTTGACCACCGCGTCGTCGAAGCCGCCGCCCGGCTGCCCGACCATCTGCGCGTTGGCCGGCGCGCGGACGGAACATACGAAACGAAGCGGATCCTGCGCATGCTCGCGGCGAAGTGCGCGGTGCCTCAGGAGATCCTGACACGCCCCAAGATGGGCTTTCCGGTGCCCGTCTACGGATGGCTTTCCGACAGTCTGCGACCGTTTGCCCACGATTTGCTGGCGTCGCCTGGAACACGCCTCAACGATTGGTGCGATCCTGCCGCTCTGGCCGCCATCCTTGCGCGCGGCACGGCGCCGGACGCGCCGATGCAGGATCGCCACGTTCTTTGGAACACCTTGATCCTTGAGATATGGATGCGGTCATGGCTGTGACCAAACGCATCGTCGCGGTTACCTGGACCTTGCCGCCGATCGTGCTGCCACGCTCCATCCAGGTTTCCCGCAGCATGGCCGAGCTGACGCGGCGCGGCTGGGACGTGCACGTCATTACCGCTCCGCTCGACGCAAACAACCCGGCCATCCCCCATGACGAGGCGCTCGCCGACATCTATCGCGGCGCCTATGCGCAGACCGAGATCGAATTCCGCGAAGGGCGGCAGCGCAGTTCAACTTGGCGGCGCTTCCTGCGCTACCATCAGGAGCAAAGAAGCTTCGACGACGACAACTGGATCATTCGCGCCGCCAGTGCGGCGCGCCGGCTGCTCAGGCGGAAGGACAGCGTGTTCGTTTCGTTTGCGCAGCCCTGGATCGATCATCTGGTTGGGCTCAGGCTGAAGCGGATACGGCCCTCAACGCGATGGGTCGCGCATTTCTCCGATCCGTGGGTCGACAGCCCCTATTACGACGCGAACAATCCCGCCCAGACGGCCCGCATGACGCTCTGGCGCCAACAGGAGCGCGCGGTCATCAAGCACGCCGATGCCGTGGTGTTCGTGACGGCGGAGACAGCCGACCTCGTCATGCGGAAGTATCCGGCAGCGTGGCGCTCCAAAGTTCATGTGACGCCGCATGGATTCGACAGGCGGCTGATGCCGAACCAACCGCTCGGCGGCGAAGACCCCAAAGCCGGGCGCCCACTGCGCGTCATCTACACCGGCAACATCTATGAAGGACGCCGCGAGCCCGTGCCGCTCTTCACGGTCCTGCGCGACATGGACAGGGATGGGGAATTGCGCGGCCGGGTGCACTTCGACTTCTACGGCAATTCGCCGGTGGCGACCGCACGGCAAGCCAGCGACATGGGGCTGGACGGCATCGTCTCGTTCCACAGCTCGGTCGGCTATCTCGAAAGCCTCCAACTGATCGCGAAGGCTGACCTGCTGCTGCTTCTGGATGCGAACGCGGACGTCAACGTCTTCCTGCCGAGCAAGATCGTCGACTACATGATGACGGGCAAGCCGATTCTCGGCCTGACGCCGCCTGTCGGGGCGTCCGCGAGCGTGCTCCGGAAGACCGGCAATCTGTACCTCGATCCCAACGACAAGGCCACCATGAGAACGACGCTCAAGGCGCTGATCGAGGCACACCACCGAAGCGAACCCCTGTGCCAGTTGCGGATGGATGCAGTAGAAGCGTTTGACATTCGCCGGACCACCGATTCCTTCGAGGCGGCTTTGAGCGGCGTTATCCGAAAAGGGTGATCCGGGTGAAAAAGGTTCATATCGTCGCCGGCGCGCGCCCGAATTTCATGAAGATCGCGCCGCTGTATCACGCGCTGGCCGGTCACCCCTGGCTGAAGCCCGTTGTGATCCATACCGGCCAGCATTTCTCCGCCAACATGTCGGACGACTTCTTCGTCGACCTCAAACTTCCCGCGCCGGACTTTCACCTGGGCGCGCGTGGAGAAACCCATGCGCGACAGACCGCAGCGATCATGACGGCCTATGAGGATCTGGCCCTGGCGCACCGACCCGACTGGGTCGTGGTGGTTGGCGATGTGAACTCCACGGTCGCGGCGGCGCTGGTGGCCAAGAAGCTTGAACTGCCAGTTGCGCACCTGGAAGCGGGTTTGCGCAATTTCGATCGAACCCTGCCGGAGGAAATCAACCGCATCGTCACGGACTCGATCAGCGACCTGTTCTGGACGCCGTCCCCCGATGCCGACGACAACCTGCGGCGTGAAGGCGTGCCTGCGGAGCGCATCGATCGGGTCGGCAACATCATGATCGACAGCTTCCTGATGCTGGAAAGCGCCATCGCCGCCGTCGACATGCCTCGCCGGATCGGCCTTTCCGGGCGCCCCTATGTCGTGTCGACGCTGCATCGCCCGGCGAATGTCGATCACGAGGCGCCGCTGCGCGAGATCGTCGATGCCTATGTCGCGCTGTCGGCAGAGGTGGATGTCGTCTTTCCGGTGCATCCGCGAACCGATGCGCGGCTCAAGGCCTTTGACTTGCGGCGCAAACTGGAGCGGCCCGGTATAAAACTGCTGGAACCGCTCCGTTACATGGAGTTCATGAGCCTCGTCCTGCGGGCGAGCCTCGTTGTCACCGATTCCGGCGGGGTGCAGGAAGAGACGAGCTTCCTTGGCATTCCCTGTCTGACGCTGCGGCCGAATACAGAAAGGCCGATTACCGTGACCGAAGGCACCAACCGCCTGATCGGAACGGAGTCGCTGCTTTCGGCGTCCAGAACAGCGCTTTCAGGGCCCCGCCCAGAGCGGCCGATCATCGACCGGTGGGATGGTCAGGCGGCCCGGCGCGTGGTGGCGAGCCTGGAGCGCCATGCTTCGTCCACCCCTGCCGGGAAGAGCTGACATGGACCAACTTGCTTCCCTGGCCGAGGATTTCAGGTCCGAGATCCGCAAGGTAGGCAGCATCTGGATCGTCGCGCCGGCAGTGGAACATCTTGCGGAGTTGATGGCCTTCGAAGGCGTGGCCGGCGCCATTCTGCAAGTGCGCGACGATGCCCTGGCAGCGGCCTATCCCGGCCGCATCGGCTGGATCGACTGGACCTTGCACGAAATCTGCATGCCGGATGCCAGCGCCCAGTGCGTGATATCCTTGTTCTCGCGGCCCGAAATATCGCTGACCGTCCTGAAGCTTATGCGCCAAAGAGGCATCAGCAAGATTGGATATTTTTCCATCAAGACCGGGCGCTTCCATGCGGATCTACTGCCAATTGCTGCATTTAAACGCCTTGTGAATGCGATTTATTTTCGGATTTTCGAAGAACCACTTAGAGTTGTTCGAAGTCCCGTTATCAAGAACACGGAGAGTGCGGAAGAAAAGGACTGGAGCATCGCTCTGGGCCGCATCACGTCGCAGACGACACCGTTGCTTCCCGAGAAGGCCTTCAAAGCTTCCAAGATCATCATTGTCAGCGGAAGTCTCGCAGCCGGCGGTTCCGAACGCCAGGTGACCTACACGGCGCTGGGCCTGCGCAAGCGAGACCTGTCGCCGCAGATCGTTTGCTCCGACCTGGAAGGCAGCAACGCGTTTTTTGTGCCCCGGCTCACCGAGCAGGGCATTTCCGCGATCCAACTCCCGCCGATGCCTGGATATTTTTCCAGATCGCGCGCCCTGCTGGAACTCAATGCGGATATTCGCTCGATGGTGGATGGCGAGGACATTTTTACCGATGAAATTGCCCGCTATGCCGCGCTGTTCCTGTCGGAACGCCCAGGCGTCGTCCATGCTTGGCTTGACTGGACCAATGCGGCTGCGGGATTGGCGGCGCTGGCCGTCGGCGTGCCGAGGATCGTGCTGAGCGGCCGTTCCTTATCGCCCACCCATTTCGCGTTCCTGCGCAGCTTCATGCGCCCGGCGTATCAGGAACTGCTGAAGAGCGACCGGGTTGTCCTGCTGAACAACAGTCGGGCCGGCGCCGACGATTACGCCAGTTGGATCGGCGTCGATCCTTCGCGGATCAAGGTCATCCCCAATGCGATCGATCCGGCCGAGCATCCGGTGCCTGACCCGGCGTCCGTGCGCGCCTTCCGGGAGCGCTACAATCTTGCCGAAGGCACGCCTGTGCTTGGCGGGGTTTTCCGGCTGATGCCGGAGAAGCGGCCGGATCTCTGGCTCAAGATCGCTGCCGAGGTCGCTGAAGTTCGCCCGGACGCGCGCTTCATGATCGTAGGCGGCGGCCCGGAACGCGCGTCCATCGAAGCCTATGCCCGTCAGCTCGGTCTGGGCGAGAAGCTCATTCTGACCGGCGAGGCATCCGATGTGGTGACGCCGCTGGCGGTCATGTCCTGCTTCCTGCTGACATCCCGCGTCGAAGGACTGCCGAACGTCTTGCTCGAAGCGCAACTGAGCGGCGTGCCTGTCGTGACCAGCGCCGTGGGCGGCGCGCCGGAGACCATCGACAGCGATGATGACACCAGCCTGGCCATCGATGGCGATGATCCTGCGCCCTACGTCAGGGCCGTGCTTGCCATCCTCGGCAATCCGGAACGTCTGCGCCAGTCGAAAACAACGCTTCCGGCGATCATCGGCAGGAAGTTCGGATTTGACGCGATGATCGACAGGACGCTTGGCATCTATTTCGACAAGTAGCGGCCGACACCCAGTCGGGCAGCGCGCGGGTCACGGAAGGCGTTCACGCGGAATACGCGTGACATGTCCCGCCTTCAGTAGGCTTGCTCAAATCTCCGACATGGGCAAGAAGGTCAAGCATCCAGTGACAACGACGTGAGTTCCCAAGATGCTCCAGTCGGAAGCCGCGGCTGTCAGTTCGGCAAGCGCGCATAAAGCCGAAGCGAGACCGGCCGTCTCGGTCGTCTGTCCGTTCTTCAACGAAGAGGCGATCATCGAGCGCGCAGCCCAGCGCATGCTCGACAACCTCACGACACAGTTCGGCGACGAATTCGAACTGATCCTCGTCAATGACGGCTCGCGCGATCATTCACTTGAACGGATCACGGCACTTCTGGCCACCCATCCGCGGTCTGCCCAGGTCCGTGTGCTGACCTACGCATTCAACCAGGGGCGAGGTCGGGCGCTGAAGACGGGCATCGACGCCGCCAGGGCGGAGATCATTGTCACGACGGAAGTTGATTGCTCCTGGGGCGACGACATCGCGCAGCGGCTGCACGCTGAACTGGTCGCGAATCCGCAGGCCGATTTCGTTATCGCATCGCCGCACAGGGAAGGCGGCAGCCTGGTGAATGTGTCCGCGTCGCGCGCCTTTCTGACCAAGGCCGGGAACTGGCTGATCCGCCTATTCTTCGACAGCCGTGTCACGATGAACACGGGCATGACGCGTGGCTATCGCGCGCGTGTCATCCAGCCGCTCATGACCGAGGAGAACGGCAAGGAGTTTCACCTGGAAGTGCTGCTGAAACTGCTCGGACTGGGTTTTCGGGTGCGCGAGATTCCGGCCACCCTCACCTGGCTCGATGAAAAGCTGCAGCGCGCCAATTCCGCCAAGCGGAAGTCGTCGACGCGGATCCTGAAGACCATCAACAGCCATCTGCGGTTCATCGCGATCGCGCAGCCGGTACGGCATTATGCTGCGCTGACAGCCCTGACCGTTCTGGCCGGCGTGGCTTTCCTGATGGCCGCCGTAGCCATGCTGATCACCAAAGACGCCCCTGCCGTGTATCTTGCGATCGTGGGCCTAAACCTGCTTGTGATCGCGCTGCTTTTCGGAGGGTTCTCCATTCTCTTCTTCCAGTTGCGGGAACTTTCGCGTCTGAACTGGATGAAGGGCTATGAAAGCCGGACGCCACCGACCGCCCTTCCGGTGCACACCGCCTTTCCTGCGCAAAGATGAAGACCTGACATGTGTGGAATCGTCGGAATCGCGGGCAGGCATGATCCTGACCTTGTCCGCCGCATGGCCGATGCCATCGTTCATCGCGGTCCGGACGGAGCAGGATTCCACAATTGCGCCAGCGCCGGCATCTGCGTCGGCATGCGTCGGCTCGCGATCATCGATCTGGTGACAGGCGACCAACCCCTGCACAGCGCCGACCGCAAGGTTCACATCGTATACAATGGCGAAATCTACAATCATAGAGAAGTACGACTGGAGCTGGAAAAGCTCGGGCATGGCTTCAAGACCAGCTCCGATACCGAAGTTGTCCTTGAATCCTATCTGGCGTGGGGCGGAGAAGCCTGGCAGCGCCTGCACGGCATGTTCGCCCTGGCGATCATCGATGAGCGCGGGCACAGGCCGAAGCTGATCCTGGTGCGCGACCGTCCGGGCATCAAACCTCTCTACCTCGCGCGCCAAGGCAACACTCTGCTTTTCGCCTCGGAGGTGAAAGCTCTGCAAGCGGACGCCGGGCTCGGTTCCGAAGTCGATCTTAACGCCGTGCGCGCCTATTTGTCGCTGCGCTATACCCCGGGGCCCGGCACGCTGTTGTCGGGCGTGGAAAAACTGCCGCCAGGCCACGAACTGACGTGGTGCGACGGGGACGTCAGGGTGCGGCGCTGGTGGACGCCCCCTGCCCCCACCGTGGTCGAGCCTGGACTTTCCCTGGATGGAGCCGCCGACCGACTCGGCGCCGCGTTGCGGACATCCGTTCACCGCCACATGATCGCGGATGTGCCGGTTGGGGCGTTTCTTTCCGGCGGCATCGATTCCAACATCATCGTTGCCCTGATGGCGGAGGCCGCCAGCAAGCCGGTCAAGACCTTTTCGATCGGCTTTCCCGATTTTCCAGACGACGACCGCAATCTCGCGGCGCTGACCGCCCGCCGCCTGGGGACAGACCATCATCCCATCGACTGCCGCGCCGAAGACATGGCGATGTTGCCCGACATCGCCTTCAAACTGGACGAGCCTGTCGGTGACGCGATCGTCGTTCCCATGAGTGTCCTTGCCAGGGAAGCACGGCAACACGTCAAAGTCGTGCTTTCCGGCGAAGGGGCCGACGAGATCCTCGGCGGCTACATGTTCCATCGCAAGCTCAAGCAGATCGCGAAGGTGAAGTCCGTCGTGCCATCCGCGGTGTTCGGCCTGGCGGCCGACGTGGCCAGCGTCATGCCGGTCGCTGTGCTGGAGCGCCTGTTTGACTATCCCGGAGCGCTCGGCGAAGAGGGGAAGCGCAAGATCGTCGAGATGACCCGCAGGATCGGCAGCGCGTCGCTGTCGTCCCTCTACCGATCCGCCGTTTCCTTGTTCGACCCTGACGATATCCGCGCCCTGGCAGGCCATCCTGCCCTCGCCCGGCTCGCGGACGTGGCGCCTGGCCCGACACTTGCCGAAACGCCGGGGGCGACCGCACTGCAGGCGCTTGTGGACATGCAGTATCCGGACTGGCTGCCCGACGACATCCTGATGAAAGCCGACAAGATGTCGATGGCCCATTCGTTAGAGGGCCGCGTGCCGTTCATGGACGAAATCGTGATTTCCGCGGCAGCCTCCTTGCCCGATCACACGAAGATCGGACGCGCCGGCAACAAGCTGGCGTTGCGACGGTTCGCCTCGCGGCTGTTGCCCGAAGAGGTGGTGCGGGCGCCCAAGCGCGCCTTCTACATCCCGCTGGAATCCTACGCGCGCACGCAGCCGCTCGCCGGGATTTTCGACTGGGCGCTCGACAGCGCCCGCGTCAAGCGACGCGGACTGTTTTCGCCGGAGTGGATCGCCGCGCAGCGCAATGCCGGCCCGGAAAAGGGATTTCTCCCGCTCAAACGTCTGTTCTCGATCGTCATGCTCGAATTGTGGTTCGAACGCTTTGCACCGAACGTGGGCTGGACCTGAGCCTCGACCTGACGCAGAAGGGCAACCGTGAAAATCGTCGTTCAGAACTTCAAGACCGGTGTGCTGTCGGTCTCCGACAGTCCCGCACCCAGGGCCGGCGCCGGTCAGGTGCTGGTGCGCGCCCACGCCTCGCTGATCAGCGCCGGCACGGATCGGGCCATCATCGGCCTGGGCAAGAAAAGCTACCTCGGGAAGGCCCTCGATCGACCTGACCTGGCGCGCAAGGTCATCAACCGCGCCCGGACCGAAGGCCTCTGGCCGACGTACAAGGTCGTCAAGAACCTGATCGCGGAACCAATACCGCTGGGCTATTCACTGGTCGGCACGGCCATCGAAGTCGGGCGCGACGTCGGCGACATATCGGTCGGGGACCGTGTCGCCTGCGCCGGGCTTGGCTATGCCAACCATGCGGAAGTGGTTGCGGTGCCGAAGAATCTCTGCGTGCGCGTCCCGGATGGCGTGAGCGACGAGCAGGCGTCCTATGTGACACTTGGCGCGATCGCCATGCATGGATTGCGTCAGGCCGACCAGCAACTCGGCGCGAGCGTGCTCGTGGTCGGGCTTGGACTCGTGGGCCAATTGACCGTCCAGCTTTGTGTCGCTGCCGGACTGCGTGTCGCCGGTCTCGATCTCGATCCCGGCAAGCTCACGCTGGCAAGGCAGGCGGGCGCGAGTCTCGCGATGACGCCGTCCGATCCTTCACTTGGCGCGGCGATTGCCGAGCTTACCGGCGGATATGGCATTGATGCCGTGCTGCTGACGGTTGGCTCGCGCGATAGCGGAGCTGTCTTCGAGGACGTCGCCAGGCTCTGTCGCGACCGGGGCCGCGTGGTGGTTGTCGGCGATGTGAAGATGGACATCTCGCGCCGGACCTATTTCGAGAAAGAGCTGGAAATCCTGCAATCCCGTTCCTACGGCCCCGGACGCTATGATACGGCCTACGAAGCGGCAGGCCACGACTATCCCATCGGCTATGTGCGCTGGACCGAGCGCCGGAATCTCCGCAGTTTTCTCGACCTGGTCGCCGACAAGCGGATCGATCCGGCAACGTTGACCACACATCGGTTTTCGATCGATGAGGCGGCGCAGGGCTATGATCTCGTTACCGGCAAGACCAAGGCTTTCAGTGTCGGCATCCTGATTCAGTATCCGCCTCGCGAAATCGAGCAAGCGGTCTCGGCGCGACCGGCCGCCGGTGCCGTCAGCGGCAAGATCGGGCTTGGTGTGATCGGCGCGGGCACCTTCGCCAAGGGCATACTGCTGCCCGCTCTCATGGACACCAACGCCTTTCGGATGCACGGCGTCGCGAGCGGTCGCGGAATATCGGCGAAGAGCGTGGCGGATCGCTATGGAGCAGGCATAGCCACGAACGACGCCCGCCAACTGCTCGATGACGATTCCATCCAGGCCGTCGTCATCGCCACGCGTCATGACAGCCATGCCCGCTATGTGATCGAGGCGCTCAAGCGCGGCAAGCATGTCTTCGTGGAGAAGCCGCTGGCGATCACGGCGGAAGAACTCGATGCGGTGGAGGCCGCAGCCCGTTCCACGTCGGCCACCCTTACGGTAGGGTTCAACCGCCGGTTCGCGCCGCTGGTGCAGCAGATGGCGGCGCATTTCGCCGGCCGTGTCGAGCCGATGGCCATGCTGTACCGGATCAATGCAGGCCGCATCCCGCTCAAGTCGGAACTCGCCTGGGTCCATGATCGTGCGACCGGCGGCGGACGCATCGTCGGCGAGGCGTGCCACTTCGTTGACACGATGCAGTTTCTCTGCGGCGCGCTGCCGGTGTCGGTCCAGGTCACCTCTGCCAACCCGCGCCGGGCCGATGTCGCTCACGATGACATCGTGACGTTCACGGTCAGCTTCGACGACGGCTCGATCGGCAGCGTGCACTACTGGTCCAATGGTGACGCCAGCTATCCGAAGGAGCGGTTCGAGGCCTTCGCGCAGGAGCGGATGGCCTTGCTCGACAACTTCCGCGCGCTGGATCTGGTCGCTGGCAACAAGACGACGCGCAAGCGCTCCTTCAATGTCGACAAGGGTTTTGCGGCGGAGGCCGCCGCGTTCGCCCGCGCCTGCCGGGGCGGCGATCCTGGAATTGCACTCGACAGCCTGCTGGCAACGACCCGGGTAACGCTGGCGGTAGCCGGCGCGCTTGGAGGCGCAGGTGCACACGTCGACGATCCGATGGCCGAAGCCCATGACTGAAGCCGGGTCGCCATGCGTCGTCTGCGGATCCGTCGCCCAGCGCCGCGCCCGCGTCCGTCTGCGCTACGGCACCATCTTCGAGTGCGCTGGTTGCGGCACCGGGTTGCTCGAACCACGTCCCACGGCAGCCGGCCTCAGCGCCTTGCACAGCGAGGAGGCGTATTTCAGCCATCCCTATTTCGAGGACCGGCGCGAACTCACGGCCGCGATGCGCGCCTCCAGTGAGGCCAAACTCTCGCGCATTGAAGCGCGCGTGGGTTCCCTCGCCGGGAAAACGCTGGTCGATGTCGGCTGCGATCTTGGCGTGCTGGGCGCCTATGCAACCGAAAGCCGTGGGATGACCGCCATCGGCATCGATATCATCGCCAAGGTGGTCGAGATCGGACGCGCTGCGGGCCGCGACCTGCGCCACGGCACGCTGGAAAGCGTCGCCTTGCCGTCCGGCAGCGCCGACCTCATCTGTGGATTCGACCTGATCGAACACGTGGACGACCCCCGCGGCCTCGCGCGCGAGGCGTGGCGCGTACTCAAGCCCGGCGGGGTCCTGGCGCTGGAAACGCCCAACTACAACGGCCTGGTCTACCGGATCGGCCGATGGCTGGGTGGAGCGCCGGGCCTTGCGTCGGTCATCGCGGGGTTGCAGGAGCGGCTCTGGCCCCCGTTCCATGTCCAGTATTTCACCGCCGATTCCCTCCGCAATGTTCTGGATGGCGCGGGGTTTGCCGATGTGAAGGTTCAGGGGCGCGAACTGGACACATCCGAGCTGGCGGTTTCAAGTCCGGTGTTGCGGGCGGCCGTGCTGAGCGTGTTTGCCGCCGCGCGGGTCACCGGTTCGGCCACGCTGCTTACGGCGATAGCCCGCAAGCCGCGGCAAAGGTGAGTGCAATGATCAGGCTGCTCGCATCGGGCGTGGTGGGCGGCTGCATTGTCGGTGGCCAGATGTGCCTGGCGGCATTCGCGCGCGCGCTGGCACCACCCTTCACGATTGCGAACCTGGCGTCGCAGGCATTTGCGATGCCTTGGCTCTATCTGGCTGGCGCGGCGTATAGCGTGGCGGTGCTGCTGTATCTGATCCTGTTGCGCACAGGCGCGATATCCGCCACCAACCTGCCCATCATGGCTGTGATTGTCGTGCTGAACATCGCCATCGCCCTGTCTCCCGGCGATGCGCTGACGGCGCGTCAGATCACGGGGGCGGTCCTTGTGGGGGCCGGTACCCTGCTGATGTTGAACTGAGGCACCGCCATGGCCCATGCCGATCCCTATGTTCATGCCATAACGCCACTTCTCGGGCGCGCGCTGTCGGGGCTCGACGCCGAGATCACGTCCCCGTCACGCGGGAGTTTCGACCGCACCTGGTGGTGCTGGAAGTTCACGGATTTTTCCGCGACGCGATTTCAGGAAGGCGCGCATGTGCTTGCCTGGCTGGCGACATCGCCGGTGTCACCTGCCCCGGAAGCGTCACGACCGCGCTTTGCTCAGTTATGCGGCGCATCCTTGGCCTTCTGGGCTCGACTGCAGCATGGCGACGGCAGCTTCGATGAAGCCTACCCTTTCGAACGCAGCCTTGCCGCCACCGCTTTTTCCGCCTTCTATCTCGGGCGCGCAATCGAGCGGCTGCGCGGCGCCCTGGCGCCGGAAGTCGAGTCTCTTGCGCTTCGAACCCTGGAGCGGAGCGCGGGCTGGCTTGCTGCCAACGGCGAGTATCACGGCATTCTCTCAAACCACCTGGCCGCTGCGGCTGGCGCCCTGCAAATCGCCGGCGACGTCCTGCAAACGGATCGTTTCCGCTCGGGGCGCGATCGCTACCTGGGGCTGATCTACCGCCATCAGCATCCGTCGGAAGGCTGGATGCGCGAGTACGGCGGCGCCGATCCGGGATACCAGAGCCACGGCATGTTCTACCTCGCCGAGATCGAGCGGCGAACGCGAGACGGGGAACTGTTCGAGCGCTTGTCGCGCGGCTGTGATTTCCTGCGCTGGTTCGTGCACCCGGATGGGACCATTGGCGGCGAATACGCCAGCCGCGGCACCAAGTTTTCCTATCCCGCCGCTTTCGAGTTGCTGGCGGCGCGTCTTCCTGCCGCGGCTTCGATTGCTGCACACCTGCGCGAGCAGCTGCGGGACGGCCGTGGTGTCGGCGCACGGGAGATGGATGCCTGGAACCAGTTTCCGCTCCTCAACAATCTGCTGTTTGCGGCCGACGCCGCCGGTGATCTGGGCCGGCCGGCACCTCTCCCCTGGCATCAGGATGGCAGCACCGCGACGTTTCCCGATGCCGGCCTTGTCATTGCCCGGCGCGGGAGGCGCATCATCGCCTGCGGCGCCAACATGGGCGGCGCGGTGAAGATATGGTCGGCCGACGGCGCTCTGGAGTACGAGGATTGCGGCTATGCGGCCCAAAGCGCTGATCGCTGGTTCGTCAGCCAGGGCGAGGGCAGCGCGCATATCGACGCGGTGGCTGAAACGGCGCTGACCGTGACCGCGAAGACGCCGTTTCGGGGCATTCCGACCACTCGGTTCGATCCCTGGCGCTTCATCGCCTTCCGGCTCTTCACGACGACCATCGGGCGGCTGCCTTCGGTAGCGCGATGGCTCAAGGAGCTGCTCGTGAAAGTGCTGATCCGCAAGAAACAGCCTCATCCCGGGTCGCTTCTGCGCCATGTCACGATCGCATCGGACGGTTCAGTCACGATCGATGACACCATCAGCGACGTGGCGACCGCCCCGGTCCCGCTTCCGCGCCATGTTCCGTTTCACATGGGGTCGTCGCGCTACGCGGACTTCGCGGACTGGTGCGGAGCCGAAAGGCCCTGCCCTGCTCCCACCGCGTCGGAGGGCGGCTACCGCCGCAGACTCGTCCTGGATGCGTGACGCGACGGTCAGCCCGGTTTGCGGGCCGAAAAATCCATGACGCCGCCACGCCCGGCAAGCCAGGCGACCGTCTCAAACGGCAGCACGGCCAGGATGATCCAGGAATAGACAGGCGTCTTGCCGAAGCGCATCGACGGCTTCCAGCCCTTCGAAATCAGCGTGTTCTGCACCGACAGCGCCGCCTGAACATGGGGCGCGCTTCGAACCTTGACGTCAACGAACCCGGCCTCTGTCAGGCACCGCGCCAGGCCGCCGTATGAAAACGCCTGGAGGTGACGGGGGAAATGATAACCGCCCCAGCAGCGGCCCGCGAGGCTTTCCTCCCAGCAATCGCGCGCAGGCAACTGGCCCAGCGCCCTGCCGCCGGGTTTCAGGATTGCAAAGGCGCGGCGCGCCATTTCCCGCGGGTCAAGGACATGCTCGATCACATGGTTCATCGACACGATATCGTACCGCCCGAGGTGACGTGCGAGGTCCATTTCCTCAAGCGTGCCGGTCTCCACGTCGTACCCGCGCGCGCGGGCTTTTTCGGCGATTTCCGGCTTGATCTCGACGCCGCTGAATTCAAGCGAGCAATAGGGCTTCAGCGCATCGAAATGCCGGCAGTCGCCCGCTCCAACGTCAAATAGGCGCCCGCCTTCAGAACCGATCATCCCGCGATATGAGGATGCCCTGGCCCGCGAACGCAACGACACCAGGAGCCGGGCTACACCGGAGTGATCGTCGTGATAGGCGTGGTAGTCGTCGGGGTAAAAGCTGGCGATCTCCGCCACCGTCGGGCGTGGAGTGAGGAAGTCCGACTGGCAGTCATCACAGCGGGCAATCCTGAACTCACGATCCGGGCGCACGCCGTATTCGAAATCGACGACATCGCTTCTGTGCAGGTGGACACGACCGGAACCGCAAACGGGACAGGATTCGACTTGATCAGGCATGCACCGTGTCCTTGGAGGAAGAAACTGCTTCAGGATGGATCAGCCGACCCAGCACCTGATAGTAGCTCCTTCCATAGGCATGCGGATTGGCCTTGTAAAATCCCCGATCGTGCAGGAGTTGCGACAACGCCGGCAGCGACGTGTAGGGCACGGCCGGCCAGACGTGATGTTCGAAGTGGTAGTTGAATTTCACGGGCGCGAGCAGGAATGCCGTCAGCCAGTCCGTGGAGATGGTGCGCGTGATCGCGGGATCGAGTTGCTGATCAAACTGCTCGATGCCGGCCAGGGCGTACTCATCGCTCTGGTGTTCCGCGATCACCCGGATCGTCGCTAGCAGGGAGGTCAGCGTCAACAGGGGCAGGAACCAAAGATACAGCCACGCGAAAGGAGCGCCCCAATACCAGCACCAGGCCAGGATCACACCGTTGGTTCCAGCCGTCAGAACCAGGAAACGAAGCCTTTGCCTCCCGTCCTCCGGGTCACCCAGGGACTGGCTGGCGTATGTCTTTGCCGTCAGAAGCGCCGAAGAGCCCAAGAGGGTGAGGATGCATCTTTTCCAAAATCTCAGACCCTTGATAATAAATCTCGATTTTATTTCTGTATCTTTTTCCGGATCACCAAGATCCGTGTGATGAAGCTTATGCTTTGATCGATAGTCACGCGTGGCAATAAAATGCGGCGTCGCTGCGAAAATATCGCAGATCCAGTCATTCAGAGCCTTGTTTCGGGTCAGCGAAAAATGAGATGCCTCGTGGACCCAATTGTTCAGCGCATGCTGACGTGCTGAAATAACAACGAATGACAATACAAAAACAAGCGGATGGCGGGTCCATCCCCACAGTGCTAGCGCCCCAAGGATCAGGAACCAGTCGAACGCCAGGTCCCTCGCGACAATCCAGGGGCGCGGCTTGTGGAACGCACGCAACTCCGCGTCCGTGATGTAACGCCGGGGATCATTCAGGGCGCGGGACTCTGCAGCCTGTTTGGTCATTGTTCGGGCCTGAAATGTGGGTTGCCTTGCAGCCGACAGCCGTGCTCACGCTGAAGCAGCGCCATCAGCCGGTCGCGAGTTTGTAGACGACAAACCTGGAGTTCTCAAACGCCCTTTCCAGAGGCAACTGCGGCAATTTGACAGGACCACAGGTCCAGCCTTCCGGCTCGGTCCCGTCCTTTGGCGCGACGATCAGCCGAAGTGCGGGATAGTGGCGCCGCAGCGCTTGCAGCCTCCCGGCGTCGGAGACAAGGTGCACGTAACCGCGTTCGATCATGCAGAGCAATCCGCCCTGTTCGGCCAGCCAGGCGGCGACCGAATGCGCCGGACGGTCGCGCAGGTCGATGCCATAGAGAACCATCAACTGGTTGAATTCGAAAGGCAAAAGCCAGCGTGCATAGACCGAGAAGGCGAGCTGGCCATAGTCCGTCGGGCTCGCCTTGCGGGACGACATCATGGCGTAGGGATAAGGCGGCAGCAGCGCCATTTCAGCCGGTTCGGTTCTCTCCCGCAGGAAACGCGTGACTTCCGACCATTCCGGCCCATCGGGCCTGGGCATGGAAGCCAGGGTCTCGCGCGCCTTCGCGGGGACAAGCCACAGCGGAACGGCGAGCGACACCGCGCAGGCCACCATCGCCACGACGCGGCCCAGCGAAACCGCGGCTCCGGGAGTTCTCGGCGGACCAAGCGTCCTGGCGGCAAGCCCCGCGAGCGCCAGCAGCACAAGCGCAAGCGATCGCAGTTCGGGCCCCGCTTCGGGCAGGCTGATCAACGCGAGGGAAAGCCCTGCGAGGGCCGCGGAGCCAAGACTTGCCAAATTTCCGGATTGGGACCAGGCGCGCACGTTCAAGACCAACAGGGCGGCCAGGAGGGCGGGCAGCGTCGCGACACAGATCAGGGTAGCGCGAGTCAGCACAAGTCCCGCAATCGTTGGCGTCGGCCTCCAGGCAAAGGCCACATAGGCCATGGCCGAAAACACAAGGGCCGCGAGACCAGTCGCCACCAGCCGCAGTCTCCGTTCGGATGCGACGAGGGGCCAGATCGCGAAGACGGCAAGGCTCCAAAGCGCAGCGAGCCAGGCGAGCGGCTGGACGACGCCGTTTTCTCCCCAGATGAAGATATGCGACGGCTTGCGCGCCGCCATGAGTGTCCACCACGCCGCCGGGTCGGGTATCGGCCCCTGCGCCACCGGCGACGCCAGCGCATGCAGCATGAGCATCACCATCTGCGGCGATGCGCAAACGAGAAACGCGGCCAATCCTGCGACACACGAACGGATCGCGACGGCGAAGGCCCGCTGGCTGAGCGCCTCCAGGCCAAGCCCGGTCAGCATTGTGCCCAGCAGGATCACGCCGAAGGTGCTGTGAAGGTCGAAGAGAAGGCCGGCGAGCCCGAAGGCGATCACGTTTGCCCGCATTGATCGCGCTGAGAACAGCCACCATGACCAGATCGCCAGCGCGGCGGCGAGCGCCCAGGCGCCCAGCAGGTACCCGGGCATGTGCATCAGGAGCCCATAGCCAAGATGCATCTTCCCTGGCCAGGCCTGCACGAGTGCCGCTATCGCGAGGCATCCCGCGAGGAGCCCGACCCAACCCGATGTCCTGGAAAGCTTTGCGGCGGTCATCGCGACTGCACCGAGACCCAGCATCGCAAAGACCGCCGCGAGCCCATCGTGAAGCGCCTGCACGGGCAACCCGAACGCCTTCTGAAGCATCGCCGCAAGACGGGGCAACAGCACCTGAAGATGCGGGTAGACTTCGGCCTGGATGGTCCCGGGATGCGCCACCAACTCACCGGTCAGCCACAGCGCCGGCGCGATCGTGTCGCTGTAATTCGGATTGAGCCCGGCCAGACGCCAGAGCAGCACAGTCCAGGCGCCGACGACAAGGATGATCGCCCAGACGGGGCTGGGGGCGGTGGCCCGCAAAGCATCCCTCGCCTTGCTTTGAAGGTGCTCGACAATCCGGTCGGACTGCCTGCGGACCGAATGCCATGGCAAGAACAGCGCAGCCGTCCCAAGGGCCATGGCCGCGATCGCGCCCGGCTGCGGAAGGAGGCGCGAGCCCAGCGCGAACCAGTGCGTCAGGAGCAGCCCGATGAACACCCCGACGCCCGGGCC
>DAOMXN010000007.1:0-16765 GCA_035437025.1 Beijerinckiaceae bacterium
ACCCGCACGCTCGGCCCGCTGCTTCCGGTGCACAGGGTCGCGCTCGCAAACATCGCCGCCGCGTTTCCGGAAAAGCTTGAAGCCGAACGGCGCGCCATTGCGCGTGGCGCCTGGGAGAACCTCGGGCGCGTCGCCGCGGAGTATGCCCATCTGCACCACCTGTTCGACTGGGACGCGGACCAGCCGGACAAGCCCTCGCGCTGCGCGGTGGAAGGCATCGAGCATTTCATCGCGCTGCGCGACGACAACAGGCCGGGCATCATCTTTTCCGCCCATCTCGCCAACTGGGAACTGCCGGCGATCTGCGCTGCGACCTATGGCCTGAACGTCACGGCGGTCTTCCGCGCGCCGAACAATCCGGCCGTCAACCGCGTGGTGCATGCCGTCCGTTCCGGCACGATGGGCGGGCTGGAGGCGGCGCGGCAGGGCGCGGCCTTCGCCATGAAGGACGCGCTGGAGAAGGGTGGTCACCTCGGCATGCTGATCGACCAGCATTTCACGCGCGGCGTGGCTGTGCCGTTCTTCGGCCGGCCCGCCATGACCAATCCGATCATGGCGAAATTCGCCGAAGCCTTTGACTGTCCGGTGCATGGTGCGCGCGTGATCCGTTTGCCCGGCTATCGTTTCAAGCTCGAACTGACCCCGCCCCTGGAGCTGCCGCGCCATCCGGACGGGTCATTGGATGTTCCCGGCGCGATGGCGGCGATGACGGCCGTGGTCGAAGGCTGGGTGCGCGAGCACCCGGAGCAATGGCTGTGGATGCACCGGCGCTGGCGCACGCCGACGAAGTAGGGGGCTGAAGCTTGCCGCATCGGCCACGAAGCGCGTATGAACGGCCGGCGCAGGTCAGAGTCCGGAAACCGCTCGCGATGCAACAGACGCCAGATCCGGTTCCGGAAGGCAGGGCCGCTGCCGAGGCCGCTCCTGCACCTGTCAGCGAGACCGCCGCCTTCCGCCGCCGAACGGCGATGCAGCGCCTTGGCGCGCTCGCCAGCGCCGCGCTGTTCATCATGGCGCTGGTCGTGCTGTACCTCGTCATTTCGGAGCTTGATTTCGATGAGGTGAAAGCGGTCTTCGGGCGAACATCGCGCGAGCAGTTGCTGATGGCCTTGGGCCTGACCGTGCTCAGCTACCTGATGTTGACCGGCTACGATGCGCTCGCCCTGTGGCAACTGGCGAAAGGCCAGGTGCGCTACCGGCTGACCGCGCTGGCTTCCTTCACCAGCTTCGCCGTCAGCTTCACGCTCGGGTTTCCGCTGATCACCGCCGCGACCGTGCGCTACTGGGTCTACTCCGCCGTCGGTCTCGGGCCAGGCGTCATCGCCAGTCTGACCCTCATCGCCGGGCTCACTTTCTGGCTCGGCATGAGCGTTGTGCTCGGCCTGGTGATGATAGCGCAGCCCTTTGCGACTTCGGTGTTCACGCGCCTGCCGGCTCAGGTCAACGGCTATGTCGGGTTCGCCATTCTCTCTGCGATCTTTCTCTACACGGTCTGGATCGCCGCCCGGCCGCGGCATATCCGCATCCAGGGCTGGACGCTGCACCTGCCGCGCCTACGCGTGAGCCTGCTGCAGATGTTGCTCGGCGCGGTCGATGTCTGTGCGGCCTGCGGTGTGCTGTACGTGCTGCTGCCTGCCGGGCACGGCGTACCCTTCGCGGCGATGGTTGCGGCGTTCGTCTTTGCCTGCGTGCTCGGGATCGCCAGTCATGCGCCAGGCGGCATTGGCGTCTTCGAGGCAACGCTCCTGCTTGCGCTGCCCGGAATCCCGAAGGAGGCGCTGCTGGGATCAATCCTGATGTACCGGCTGTGCTATTACGTTCTGCCGTTCATCGCGGCGATCTGGCTGCTGGGCCTGCGGGAAATCTGGCTGCGCGCGCGACGATTGCGCAGCGAGATCAGCGGGAGCTGAGGCAGTGGCGGGTCGCTGGGTCCTTGCCGGTGCCATGGCGATCGCCGCTATCCTCTTCGGCGTGGCGATTGACGGGTGGAGTGGGCTGCTGATCGGTACGGTTGCGCTGGGCGCCGGTGGGGTCGCGGCAAAGCTGCTTTCAGGCCGGGGTGAACAGTCTGGTGCGTCTGCCGGCCACCAGTCGGCGCAGCCGGGCAATGCCGGCATGCAGGAGGCGCTAGAAACTGCGCCGCTGGCTGCCCTGCTGCTCGCCCGGGACACGACCATCCTGTTCGCCAACCGCGAGGCGCGCCGGCTGTTTCCATCCCTGCGGACCGGCGACCCTCTGTCCCTGCGTCTGCGCGTTCCCGAGGTGCTTGATGCGGTTGCAGCGACCCTGCGCGACCATGTGGCGCAGGGCACGGACTTTTCCGAGCGCCGTCCCGTGGAACGGTCCTTTCATGCCAGGACGTTCCCGCTGACGGCCGAATCCGGGAAAGCTCCGGCGCTGGCGGTCTTTCTGGAAGACGCGTCCGGGCTCAGGCGTGTGGAGGCGATGCGCTCCGACTTCGTCGCCAACGCCAGTCATGAACTGCGCACGCCGCTCGCCTCGATCCTCGGATTCATCGAGACCTTGCAGGGACCGGCGAGAAGGGATGCCGAGGCGCAGCAGAAGTTCCTGGCCATCATGGCTGATCAGGCGCGGCGCATGGCCCGTCTGGTCGATGACCTGCTGTCGCTATCGCGGATCCAACTGAAGGAACATATCCCGCCAACCGCGCGGGTGGACGTCCGGGGCGTTGTCGAGCAGATCGCGGATGCGCTTTCGGGACTGGCCCGGGAGCGTGGCGTCACTGTCGCGATCATGGCGAGCGGCCCGGCGGTGGTGGCCGGAGACCGCGACGATCTGCTGCGCGTCTTCGACAATCTGATCGAGAACGCCATCAAGTATGGCCGCTCCGGCGGCAAGGTCGACGTCTCGATCGAGGACGAGGCCGCAACGCCGGACATCGTCATCCGCGTTCGCGATTACGGGCCGGGGATCGATCCGCAGCACCTGCCACGCCTGACGGAGCGGTTCTACAGGGTCGATACGACGGTAAGCCGGGCGGAAGGCGGCACCGGGCTCGGTCTTGCCCTTGTCAAGCATATCGTCAACCGGCATCGCGGCAGGCTCGACATCGACAGCGAGCCGGGCATGGGCGCGACGTTCAGCGTCAGTCTGCCGCGGCCGAAATGACGACGCGCGAACCGTCATCAATCTGTTATGCGCTTGTCGTATTTCGCCACTGCATGAAAATGGCAGGGAGCGACCCGACATGGCGGCGCTGATCTGGATCGTCGAGGATGAAGAGGCGCTTTCGCTCCTGCTGCGCTACAATCTGGAGGCTGAAGGGTTTGCCGTCGAGGTCATCACGCGCGGCGACGACGCTGATGTCCGGCTGAAGGAACAGCAGCCCGACCTCTTGCTGCTCGACTGGATGCTGCCGGGCGTTTCCGGCATCGAGATATGTCGGCGCTTGCGGTCACGCGACGGCGGCGAGCGCTTGCCGATCATCATGCTCACGGCCCGCGGCGAGGAGGCCGAGCGCATTCGCGGCCTCAAGACCGGCGCCGATGATTACATGGTCAAGCCGTTCTCCATTCCTGAACTCATGGCGCGCGTACGGGCGCTGCTGCGCCGCGCCGCGCCGGAGCGCGTGACGACCATGCTCAGGATCGCGGATCTGGAGGTCAACCGGGAAACCCGACGGGTGCGGCGTGGCGGAAAGGAACTGCACCTCGGCCCCACCGAATACCGGCTGCTCGAATTCCTGATGAGCCGCCCCGGCCGCGTCTTCAGTCGCGAGCAACTTCTCGATGGCGTCTGGGGATCGGAGACCTACATCGACGATCGGACCGTCGACGTTCATGTCGGCCGCCTCAGGCGCGCGCTCAACACGACGGACCAGCGCGACCCGATCCGGACCGTGCGTGGCGCCGGTTACTCCTTCGACGAGACGTTCGGCGCTGCGGGCTGAATTCAGCGCGGCGCGAGCCTGCGGCGGTCCTGGGATGGCTGGAAGGCGACCCGGGCATGCGCCATGCAATACGGCTTGCCGACCTCGCAGTCGCCGCCGCAGAAGACGAAATCCGGCTGGAGCGGGTCGCCCATCGGCCAGCGGCAGGTGCCTTCCCGGAGTTCCATGATCGATATGCGCCGCGAAATCGGAACCACCACCTCCTCGGCCGGCCGGTAGGCCACGACGGCCTCGGTGTCGAGCAACTGCACGACGGCCAGGTTACCGCGGGCGATGGTCGTCACGCGCGGGGTTGCCCGGACCTGCGACCGGACCGTCTTGCGACTGCGTTGGGCTGTCGTCGAGGACGTCTTCACCCGTCCGGACAGGTGCAACCGGTGCACCTTGCCGATCACGGCATTGCGCGTGACGCCGCCGAGCTCGGCTGCGATCTGGCTGGCGCTCAGCCCTTCGCTCCAGAGCTTCTTCAGGCGTTCGATCCGTTCATCGGTCCAGGACATGACCTTCCTCTCAAGACATACCCGTTTGTGAATCCATCGCCGTCCGGCGCGATCCCGTTGCACCGGCCCAACCACTCACGCACAGACTGAAATTACTGAAGCGCCACGACATCTCGTGGGTGACGCAGACAACGCTACTAGATCGGGGAGCGTAGCGGCAGATTCCTTCAGCGCTTCACTTCAGTTTTCCCCAACGATCTCCTGTGGGAAAGATGGCCTCAGGTCAAGAGTCCGGCTTGCGCGATGCAATTGACCAGAACGGCCAAAAATGGGAAAAGAACGCGCCGCCGCCGAAATGCCGGCGGCTTTTTGCGTTCGGGGCCCCTGCGGACCCCAGATTCAGGAACGGACCATGACCAAGGCTGGTGGCGAAAAAAAGACAGAATCGGCAGTCCTGCCGACCTACGCGCGCGCTGACCTCCGGTTCGAGCGAGGCGAGGGGTCCTGGCTGATCACCGATACCGGCGACCGCTACCTGGATTGCGTCGGCGGCGTCGCGGTGAACGCGCTCGGCCATTGTCATCCGCATCTGGTCGAGACGCTGCAGAAGCAGGCGGCCAGGCTCTGGCATACGTCCAACCTCTTCCGCATCCCGGAAGGCGAGCGCCTCGCCCGCCGCCTGGCGGACCTGACGTTCGCCGACCAGATGTTCTTCACGAACTCGGGCGCCGAGGCGCTGGAATGCGCCATCAAGATGGCGCGCAAGTACCATGCGGTCACGGGTCATCCCGAGCGCTACCGGATCATCACCTTCGAAGGCGCGTTCCATGGCCGCACGTTGGCGACCATCGCGGCCGGTGGGAACAAGAAGTACCTGGAAGGATTCGGGCCGGAGATGCCGGGTTTCGATCAGGTGCCCCTGAACGACATCGACGCGGTGAAGACCAGGATCGGCGCCGAGACGGCCGGCATCCTGGTGGAGCCAGTGCAGGGCGAAGGCGGCGTGCGGTCGGCGACCCCGGCCTTCCTGCGCGAGCTGCGCCAGATCTGCGACGAAAACGGCCTGTTGCTGATCTTCGACGAGGTGCAATGCGGCATGGGTCGCACCGGGAAGCTGTTCGCGCATGAATGGCCCGGTATCGCTCCGGACATCATGGCCATAGCCAAGGCGATCGGCGGCGGTTTCCCGCTCGGCGCCTGTCTCTGCACCGCGGAAGCCGGCAAGGGCATGACCGCCGGCACGCATGGGTCCACCTATGGCGGCAATCCGATGGCCATGGCGGTCGGCAACGCCGTGCTCGACGTGATCGCGCAGGACGAGTTTCTGGCGGAGGTGCAGCGCAAGGCCCTGCTGTTCAAGCAGCGTCTGGCGGAGCTGAAGGACCGCTATCCCCGCATCATCGCCGAGATTCGCGGCGAGGGCCTGCTGCTTGGCCTCAAGGCCGTCGTGCCCAACACCGACCTCGTCGCCGCCGCGCGCGAGCAGCATCTGCTGGCCGCCGCCGCCGGCGAGAACGTGATGCGCCTGATGCCGCCGCTCAACATCACCGATCAGGACATCGCCGAAGTCTTGAAGCGGCTCGATGCCGCCTGCGCCGCGCTCGAAGGCAAGGCGCGGTCCGCCGCCTGAGGAAAGGGCAAGTATCATGCGCATGACCGCTCTCCGGCATTTTCTCGATCTCTCCGCACTCAGGCCGGACGAGTTCACCGGCATACTCTCGGCAGCAGCACGCATGAAGAAGCGCCGCGGTACGCCGGCAGCGGACCAGGATCGGCCGCTGGCTGGCAAGAAGATCGCCATGGTGTTCGAACAGCCCTCGCTGCGCACGCGCGTGTCCTTCGACGTCGGCATCCGCGAACTCGGAGGCGAGCCGCTGATGATCACCGGCAAGGAGATTGAACTGGGCGAGCGCGAGACCATTGCCGACACGGCGCGCGTGATGTCGCGTTATGTCGACGCCATCATGATCCGCATGCTGGATCACGCGCAGCTCTACGAACTGGCCGCCCATGCGACCGTGCCGGTGATCAACGGGCTCACCAAGCGCTCGCACCCCTGCCAGGTGACGGCGGACATCATGACCTTCGAGGAGCGCGTGGGTCCGCTCGCCGGGCGTACCGTGGCCTGGACCGGCGACGCGAACAACGTGCTTGCGTCTTGGGTTCAGGCATCGGCGCTGATCCCGTTCACCTTCAGGATCGCCACGCCGGAAGAACTGGCGCCCCGGCCCGAGCTGATCGCCGAGGCACGCAAGGCAGGCGGCAGGATCGAAGTCGGCCACGACCCGATCAAGGCAGTTGAAGGCGCGGACTGCGTCATCACGGACTGCTGGGTCTCGATGGGTGACAAGGACGAGGGGCGCCGGCACAACTTGCTGCGCCCGTTCCAGGTTAACCGCCGGCTGATGAGCGCCGCGAACCAGGGCGCGATCTTCATGCACTGCCTGCCGGCAACGCGTGGCGAGGAAGTCACGGATGAAGTGATGGACGGGCCGCAATCGGCCGTTTTCGACGAGGCGGAGAACCGCCTGCATGCCCAGAAGGCGGTGCTCGCCTGGGTTTTTGGCGCAGCGGTTTCCTGAAGATCCGTCATGAACGAGCCCCTGACCCGGTTCGTCTCCGATGCACCGGGAGCCGGAGACGACGCCGTGCTGCCCTTCCAGGTGGATGCGCTGGATGCGCGCGGGCGCCTTGTCCGTCTCGGTCCGGTTGTCGACACGATCCTGCATCGCCACGCCTATCCGGCCCAGGTCGCCCGGTTGCTGGGAGAGGCGATCGCGCTGACGGCGCTGCTAGGCGCGTCTCTCAAGTTCGATGGGAAATTCCAGCTTCAGACCCGCACGGACGGGCCGGTTGGCATGCTGGTCGTCGATTTCACCGCGCCGTCCAGCCTGCGGGCCTATGCGCGGTTCGAGGCGGACAGGATCGTGGCGGGGGCCGGGACCGCTTCCCTGCTCGGCAACGGACATCTGGCGCTGACGATCGACCAGGGTCCGCATATGCAGCGCTACCAGGGTGTGGTCCCGCTTGACGGGCAGGGGCTCGAAACGGCGGCGCACCAGTACTTCCTGCGATCGGAACAGATCCCCACGAAAGTGCGCCTCGCCGTTGCCGAAGAAACCACGCCGACCGACAGCGGACCGCGCGCGCGCTGGCGTGCCGGAGGGATCCTGATTCAGTTCCTGCCCAAGTCCGCGGACCGCCAGCGCCAGGCCGAGCTGGACCCCGGCGATGCGCCGCCTGGGACTGCGGCGGCGCCCTTTGCCGAAGACGACGCCTGGGTGGAGGCGCGGTCCCATGTCGAGACCGTCGAGGATCACGAACTGGTCGACCCCGCGATCAGCGGCGAGCGGCTGCTGTATCGCCTGTTCCACGAGCGCGGCGTAAGGGTGTTCGAGCGGAATCCACTGGTCGAGCGCTGCCGCTGTTCCTCGCAGCGCATCCTGGACATGCTGAAGAGCTTCTCAGCCGACGACCGACAGGCGATGGTCGGCGACGATGGCCGCATCGGCGTCACCTGCGAGTTCTGCTCGGTGCACTACGGTTTCGATCCGGCTGATGCCGAAAGCGCTAGTTGAGCTGGCGCTTCTCGAAGGGGCTGTCGAGCGAGAAGGCGGGAATCTGCACCTGAAATCGCCGGCCTTGTGCATCCACCATCTCATACTCTCCCACCATGATGCCCTGGGGCGTGGAAAGCGGACAGCCGGACGCGTAGCGGAACGTGTCGCCGGGCTTGAGAATGGGTTGTTCGCCCACCACACCGGGGCCGCGCACGTCCTGGCGTTGACCGTTGCCGTCGGTGATCTCCCAGTGCCTGTGGCGCAGCTGGACGGTCTCGTCGCCGTGATTTGTGATTTCCACGTCGTAGGTCCAGAAGTACTGGTTCTTCTCGGGCTGCGACCGGTCCTGCGAAAACTGCGGGCGGACCACGACCTCGATATCGTCGGTAACGGCGCGATACATGCTGGTTCAGTCCCTGGACTGCCTCCGGCGGACACTCTGCGTATTGTCGGGCATCGCCTGCATTTGGCAAGCCTGCCCGCTGGATACAGGAAAGGAATTGCATGCTGGATGGCGTGATGCGCCGGATCGTGACGCCGCCGCTGGACGGGATCGCGGCGTGGTGCGCGGCGCGAGGGATCGCGGCCAATGCCGTGACGTTGCTTGGCGCGGCCTTCGGCCTCGCCTGCGGTGCCTGCATCGCCGTCGGCTGGTTCATGCCGGCGCTTGCCTGTCTGGCGGCGAGCCGGATTGCGGACGGGCTGGATGGCGCCATTGCCCGGCGCAGCGGAATCACGGATTTCGGCGGCTACCTGGATATCGTCTGCGACTTCGTTTTCTACTCGAGCGTGCCGGTGGGTTTCGCCATCCTCGACTCCGGACGCTGCGCCGTCGCCGCCTCGCTGCTGCTGGCGAGCTTCTATCTCAATGGCGCGAGCTTCCTGGGGTTTTCGGCACTGGCAGCCAAGCGCGGCATGGACACGGATGTCCGGGGCCGCAAGTCGCTTTATTTTACCACGGGCCTCATGGAGGGCAGCGAGACCATCGCGTTTTTCGCGGCCTTCCTGATCTGGCCTGAGTACTTTCCCGTGCTGGCGCCGATCTTCACGGCGCTGTGCCTTGTCACCATGTTGGCCCGGATGGCGCTGGCCTGGCGCGTCTTCTCGGTGGAAGACTCCGGTCGCCGGCAAGGCTGAGCTTGCCGCCACATTCCCTGACGACTAGGGCTTTCGAAGGAGGATTTCAGCGCGTGACAGGCAGCAGCGGCATCCATTCGGACACGATGATCCTGGGACTGATTCAGTCCGGCACCATCCAGCTGGCAGCGCCCGTGGCGACCGGGCAGGTCCAGCCCGCCAGCCTCGATCTGCGTCTCGGCGCCCGTTGTTGGCGCATGAGGGCCAGCTTCCTGCCCGGTCCACAGCGACAGGTGCGCGAGCGGGTGGACGCGCTGGCGCTGCATGAGATCGACCTGACCAAGGGCGCGGTGCTTGAAACCGGCTGTGTGTATATCGCCGAACTCATGGAAAGCTTGGCGCTGCCCAAAGGGGTTTCGGCCTCCGCGAACCCCAAGAGTTCCACCGGCCGGCTCGATGTCTTCACCCGTGTCATCACCGACCGGGGCGCTGCCTTCGATGTGGTGCCGGAGGGCTATGCCGGGCCGCTCTATGCCGAAATTTCGCCGAAGACCTTTCCCGTGCTGGTGCGCACCGGCTCGCGCCTGTCGCAGATCCGCTTCCGCTCCGGCACGCCACGCCTCGACGATGCCGAATTGTCGGCGCTGAACGCACGCGAGGCGCTGGTCAGCGGTGGCCGGCATCCGATTGCCGGGGGCGTCGCGGTCAGCGTCGACCTTTCCGGTTTCGACGCCGGCGGCCTGATCGGCTACCGCGGAAAGCGCCACACCGGCCTTGTCGATGTGGACAGGGTGGGCGGCTGCCGCATCTTGGACTACTGGGAGCCGCTGACGGCGGATGGAACCGGTGCGCTCGTGCTGGACCCGAGCGAGTTCTACATCCTTGCGTCCAAGGAAGCCGTGCATGTACCCCCGGATTACGCGGCGGAAATGGTGCCCTTCGATCCACTCGTTGGAGAATTCCGCGTGCACTACGCCGGCTTTTTCGACCCCGGTTTCGGCCATGCCGGCGCGGGCGGGGCCGGCTCGCGCGCGGTGCTGGAGGTGCGCTCGCACGACGTGCCTTTCATCATTGAGGATGGGCAGATCGTCGGGCGCCTCGTCTACGAGCACATGGCGGAACGACCGGCGACGCTCTATGGTGCCGGCCTCAGTTCCAACTATCAGGCGCAGGGCCTGAAACTGTCGAAGCATTTCCGCTGACGGGTTGCGGCGGGCTGGCGAACCGGCTTATATCGCGGTGCGGGCGGGCGTAGTTCAGTGGTAGAACGACAGCTTCCCAAGCTGTATGTCGTGGGTTCGATTCCCATCGCCCGCTCCAGATCATCCCGGATATCACGACGACGGAACACGCTGGAGCGCACTTGGGCCGGTTGCGGAGCGCGCCTTGTGCGCCCGAAAACGGACCTGATCGCATCCGTGAGCTTCCACCAGGGCCAGCGCCTGAATCGCCTGTGGGCGCTTCGGGCAGCGCCGCCGTCGCGCGATACTTCCTGGCTTGTCGGCAGAAGTGCCGCCGACGATCCCTGGGCGGCGTCGGTGCCTTGATCGTGCCGATGCAGTGTTGACCAGCGACACCTGTCGTTTCAGCGCTATGCTGGAACCGGTTTCGAAGGAGTCGTTCGATTGCTTACCCTCCGCCAGATCGAGGTCATCCGCGCCATAATGGTGACGGGCACGGTCGGCGGCGCCGCGCGGCTGCTGCACGTCTCAGCGCCCGGCGTCAGCCGCACCATGAAGCACGCCGAGAGCGTCGTGGGCATCAAGCTGTTCTCCCGGAAGGGCGGGCGCTATACGCCGACGCGCGAAGCCTCCGACATCTTCGGCCAGATCAACGCCGTCTATGACAAGGTGGAGGATCTGCAGTTCGTCATCGATCGCATGAAGAAGGGCGAGGAAGCGGAACTGAGGATCGGATCGGTGCCAAGCCTGTCGAATGTGATGGTGCCACGCGCCATTGCCGACATCCGGAGCGCCTACCCGAGCCTCAGGATCGATTTCGATGTGCTCAAGATCGAGGATGCCATCGACTATCTGCTGCTGGGAAAGGGTGAAGTCGTGGCGATGAGCTACAGGATCGAGCATCCGATGCTCTCGTTCCAGCCGCTCGCCACGGGGAGGCTCAAATGCATCGTCCCGGCCGGCCATCCTTTTGGCGGAAGGAAGCGCATTTCCGCGCAAGAGATTGCGGATCATCCGCTGATCGGCATCGACCCGAACGATCCCTACGGGCGCATCATGGCCGGTATTTTTGCGGCAAGTGCCGCGAAGTATGACGTGACCATACGGGCGCGCTTCGGCTCGACCGTTTGCGCGCTGGTGACCAACGGCCTTGGCATCGCTGTCATTGATGAATTCACTCTGGCCGGAGGCAACTGGCCTGGCCTTCGCGCGCTCGACATTGAGGAGCCGACCGCCTTTCAGACCTACATTGCCATGCGCCGCGATGCCGCGCTCACCGGGTACTGCGAAGCGTTCGTCACAAGGCTGCGCCATCACATGCAGGCGCTGTCACCGGGAAAGCCGGCGTTGGGTGGGGTAGGCCGCAGCGGCAAAAATTAACATCATGTTTGGCGCAAAAGCATTCTTGGTATTTGACCGCATCTTGGGCTTCTGCCAACTCTAGCGCGCCTGGGTCATCTGCGAGCGGCGCAGCCCGAAACAGCGACAGAGAGCCGGGCGTGGAGGAACTCAGGGAGATCGCATGATGCGTCACATGTTCAAACTGGCAGCTTTGGCTGCCGCCTTGGCCGCTTTTGCAGCGCCGGCGTCCGCGCAGCCTTACCCAAACCAGGATATCCAGGGCGTGATCCAGTGGGGCGCGGGCGGCAGCACGGACGTTGTGGTGCGCGCTGTCACGCCCCATGCCGAGAAGGTTCTCGGGCGTTCGGTCATCATGACCAACCGCACCGGCGGTGTCGGCGCGATCGCGATGAAGTTCGTGCAGTCCCAGAAGTCCGACGGCTACACCCTGCTGATGGGCGCGGAGAACCCGCAACTCTACAAGGTCATGGGCCTTTCCGACACCGACTACACCGACAGTTTCACCACCATCAATCTGCTCGCCCGTGGCATTCCGATCCTGGTGGCCAACAAGGATGCGCCGTTCAATACGGCGAAGGAACTCGAAGCCTATGCCAAGGCAAACCCGGGCAAGGTCAAGGTCGGCTCGACCGGTCCCGGCGGCCTGCCTTCGGTCGTCATGGCCATGCTCGGTACGCAGGTGAAGCTTGACCTGACTGCGGTCCCCTATGACGGCGACGGCCCGGCCCTGACCGCCCTCCAGGGCGGCGCCATCGACCTGATGCCGGCCGTTCTTGGCGCCGCGATCGAACATATCAAGGCCGGTCGCATGAAGCCGATCGCGGTGATCGACACCGCCGCGAACCCGGCATTGCCGAACGTGAAGCCGATCGTCGCGGATTATCCCGGCTTTTCCAAGCTGCTGCCCTGGGGTCCCTTCTTCGGCATCTTCGTCAAGAAGGACACGCCGAAGGATGTCGTCGACAAGCTTGTCCAGGCCTTTAATCAGGGTGCCAAGCACCCGGACTTCGTCAAGCTGATCGACGACCGCGGCTTCAAGATGATGAACATCGCCGGCGCCGAAGCGGATGACTTCCTGAAGCGGTGGCAGGCAAACACATCGTGGATCGTGTTCGATGCCGGCATCGCCAAGAAGTCGCCGGCCGAGTTCAACATTCCGAAGCCCTGATCTGAACAAGGGGCGGCAAAGCGAAGGGCTTTGCCGCCTTTTCCTCTTCACAGGCTAAAACGGAACGCGCCATGGATCCGCAACCCACGCGGCGCCCGGGGGAGACCGTGTTCACGGTCATGATGCTGCTGCTCAGCATCTTCCTCCTGTGGAACGCCTACAAGATATCCGGATTTTCGTCGAAGAGTTCACCCGGAGCGTTTCCCCTCGCTGCGACCCTCGTCATGGTCGTCGCCGGGCTTGTGGCCGTGTTCAACACGCTGCGCCTGCCTGAGGGCCCGAAGGGCTTTTCCGCCTTCCGGTCGCAGGTCGCACCCAACCTCGTCCTTGCCTTCGCCGGCCTGATCCTTTTCTACGGCCTGGCGCTGGAGTCGGTGGGATTCATCCTGACCTCGCTCGCCTTCCTGTTTGCCGGCATGCTGCTGCTGCACAGGCAAGGTATTGGCCGGTCGCTGATGTATTCCGTGCTCTCGCTTGCGCTCGTCTACGTGACCTTCCGGCTCGTCTTCAAGGTCGTCCTGCCGGAGGGCATCATCCCGGAGCGGCGCATCCTGGCCGAGATTGGTGCCGTCCTTGGCCCCTATCTGGGGGTGCGGTGATGGAAGCGCTCAAGTATTTCACGATGGCCTGGTTCGATCCGAACCTTCTGTTCCTGACGGCCATCGGCACCTTTGCCGGAATCTATATCGGGGCAATCCCCGGCCTTTCCGTGACGATGGCCGTGTCGATCCTGATCGGCTTCACCTTTTCCTGGGAAGTCAACAGCGCGCTCGCGCTTATCGCCGGGATCTTCACCGGCGGCGTCTACGGCGGGTCGCGTACCGCGATCCTGCTCAACATTCCCGGCGCGCCCGCCGCGATCGCCACCGGCTTCGATGGCTATCCGCTCGCCAAGAAGGGCGAGGCAGGCAACGCCATCGGCATCTCGACGGTCATGTCGGTCATCGGCGGCTTCTTTGGCATCCTCGTTCTGGCCGTCGGAGCACCGATCATCTCGGAGTTCGCCGTCAGGGTGCAGCCGCGCGACTACCTGCTTCTGGCCCTCATGGGCGTACTCCTCGTCGGCGCTCTGTCGGGCGAAAGCCTGGCGAAAGGCATCTGGGCCGCAGCCTTCGGCATGGTTCTCGGTTCCGTTGGGCTCGATCCGTTGACGGTCGAGGAGCGCTTCACCTTTGGCCTGCCGCAGTTGACCAACGGTATCTCGGCGATCGCCGTGATGATCGGCATGTTCGGCCTGTCCGAGGCGCTGATCCTGCTGCACGACCTCGACAAGAAGGCAATCAAGCAACGCGTGGACAACATCGTTCCGAAGTGGTCGGACATCAAGAAGTACTTCGGCCTGTCGATGCAGTCCTCCGCCATCGGCGTCACGGTCGGGGCCTTGCCGGGTACGGGCGGCGACATCGCCGCCCTGCTTGCCTATGACCATGCCAAGCGCGTGACCAAGAACCCGGAAGTGCCGTTCGGGCAAGGCGCGAAGGAAGGCATCGTCGCGCCGGAAGCGGCAAACAATGCGGCGGTCGGAGGGTCCTATATCCCCATGCTCACCCTCGGCATCCCCGGCGATGCGGTGACGGCGGTCATCATCGGCGCCCTGTTCATCAAGGGCCTCAATCCCGGCCCGCTGATGCTGATCGAGAAGCCGCATATGTTCTGGTTCACGGTCGGCAACCTGACGCTCGCCAACTGCTTCCTGCTGATTTTCGGGCTGACCGGAATCAAGATCTTCGCAAAGATCGTCGAAATCCCGAAAGGTGTTCTGCTGCCCCTGATCGTGCTTCTGTCGGTGGTGGGCGCCTACTCCATAAACAACTCGGCTGACGACGTGTTGTGGATGATCGCCTTCGGTGTGTTCGGTTACTTCCTCAAGCTCTACGGTTATCAGACCGGGCCGCTGATCCTCGGCATCATTCTGGCCAGGCTGATTGACGACAACTGGCGCCGCGCCATCATCTCGGAACGAGGCGACATGACCGCCTTCTTCCTGAACCTCGTCTCCAGCCCGCTTTCGGCAATCCTGCTGGGCATCATCGTGGCTGTTCTGCTGTCGAAGACGCCGTTGTGGCCCAAGCGAGCGCAAACCAAGGCAAGAGCGGAGGGGTCGACATGAGCCGGGATCGGTTTCTGGTTGGACTGCTCGGCGCGAACATCGCGAAGTCGCTGTCGCCGGCGCTGCATGAGGACGCCTTCGACGCCCACGGCCTGCGCGGCCACTACCATCTGATGGATGCCGATCGGATCCCTTTCCGGCGCCTGGAACAGGCCCTGGCCGCCGTTAAGGGTTTGGGATTCGCCGGCGTGAATGTCACGTTCCCGTTCAAGCAGGCGGTCGTGCCCTTGCTGGACGAGGTTTCGGCTGATGCGCGCCAGATCGGCGCCGTCAACACCGTGACCATCGACGCGAGCGGGCGCACGGCCGGGTTCAATACTGACCGCAGCGGGTTTCGCCGCAGTGTCGAAGAGGCCTTCGGTCCGGCCTTTGTGGCGGGCAAGCGGGTGGTCCTGGTCGGCGCCGGTGGCGCGGGGCGTGCCGTCGCCTTCGCGCTCATGGACCTCAAGGCATCTCATGTGGCGATCCACGATGTCGACAGCCAGCGCGCGACGGCGACGGTCGCCGACCTGATGACGCATTACGGCGCCGGGTGCTGCAGCTATGCGGCGCATCTGGCGGACGCCATCGCGGGCGCCGCCGGCGTGGTGAATGCGACGCCGATCGGCATGCTCGGCATGCCCGGCAACCCGGTTCCCATGGAGGCCGTGCGCCAGCATCATTTCGTCGCCGACGTCATCTACACGCCGATGGAGACGGCGCTTATCGCGGCAGCACGCCGCAAGGGCTGCCAGGTGCTGACGGGCGGGGGCATGTGCGTGCACCAGGCCGCCGATGCGTTTCGGTTGTTCACCGGCCTGGAACCCGATGTCCGCCGCATGGCGACGACCTTCGCGCGGGCGCTGGCGCAGCGTGATAGCGCTTTGGCGAAATCGGCCTAGGGCTTCCGGCTTGAAACCAAGGAGCACGCTATGAAACTCTCGATCGCCACGGTGTGCCTCAGTGGTGACCTCAGGGTAAAGCTCGAAGCCATCGCCGCCGCCGGCCTGCGTGGGGTCGAGATCTTCGAGAACGACCTGCTGACCTTCGACGGCACCCCTTCGGATGTCCGGCGCATGGCAGCCGACCTTGGCCTTGAGATCGTCGCCTTCCAACCCTTCCGCGATTTCGAGGGGTTGCCGCCGGTCAAGCGCGAGCGGGCGTTCGCCAGGGCCGAGCGCAAGTTTGATCTGATGGCGGAACTCGGCTGCTCGCTCATGCTGATCTGCTCCAATGTCGCTCCCGACAGTATCGGCGGCATCGCGCGCGCAGCCGATGATTTCAAGGCACTGGGAGAGCGCGCCGTTCGGCGTGGCTTTCGCGTCGGTTTTGAAGCCTTGTCATGGGGACGGCACATCAACGACTACCGGGACTCCTGGGAAGTTGTGCGGCGCGCCGATCATCCCGCGATCGGCCTTGTTCTCGACAGCTTCCACATCGCCGCGCGGCGTACCGACATGGCGACGATCCGCAATATCCCGGGAGATCGGATCTTCCTGGTCCAGCTTGCCGATGCGCCCATGCTGAACATGGACTATCTCACCTGGGGGCGCCATTTCCGCAGCTTTCCTGGACAGGGCGAAATGCCGCTCGCGGATTTCATGGAAGCGCTCGCCGCGACCGGATACGATGGCATCCTGTCGCTGGAGATTTTCAACGACCAGTTTCGGGCAGGCTCCGCCAGGCCGGTGGCCGTCGACGGACACCGGTCGTTGATCTATGCGCTCGATCACCTCGCCACCACGACCGGCCGGCGGCTGCCCGGCCTGCCGCAGATGCCTCCGAGGGCGCGCTGCGTCGGCACCGAGTTCATCGAGTTCGCTGTCGACGCGCGCTCCGCGCCGCAGCTTGAGCGGCTGCTCGGCGGGCTCGGGTTTCGGCGGACAGGGCGACACAGGTCGAAAGCGGTGTCACGCTGGCAGCAAGGGGACATCAATCTGGTCGTCAACGCGGATGCCAACGGCTTTGCCCATGCCTT
>DAOMXN010000007.1:16865-43365 GCA_035437025.1 Beijerinckiaceae bacterium
TCGAAGCTGCCGGAAGCCATGGTGCTTGACCCGGGCGGGGTCGTGAAGAGCCAGGTCATCCAGACGGCCGGAGGCGAGCTCCGGTTGGTTCTGAATGCCTCGCAGTCCGCGCGCACGCTGTCCTCGCGCTTCCTGAGCGAAGCCTTTGGATCGGGCGTGCAGCACATTGCCTTTGCGACCGATGACATCTTCGCCACCGCGGCAGCCCTCCGCCGGGCTGGCGTCGCGACGCTTGCAATTCCGGAAAACTACTACGACGATCTCGAGACAAAGACCGAATTGTCGCTCGACGAGATCAACCGGCTCAAGGCATCGGGCATTCTGTATGAACAGGATGAATGCGGCGAGTACCTCCAGATCTACACGCATGCCTTTGATGACCGCTTCTTCTTCGAGATCGTCGAACGCAGGCGCGCCTATCAGGGGTTCGGCGCCTCCAATGCCCAGATTCGATTGGCGGCGCAGACCCGCATTGCCCGCGATCCCGCCATACCGAAGCTCTGAAGGCTCTGACCGCAAGCACGCGCAATCGCGGCGTTCCCGGCCTCGGTCCGACCAGCGGGCGGCGCCAAAACTCCTGAGAGGTTAGCAATGGCCCGGCGTATCTCATTGGCCCATCTGACGGTCCTGTCGCTGGCCCCGCCGGAGATGATCGAAACAGCGCACGCGACGGGCTACGACGCGGTCGGCCTGCGGCTGATCGCCGTGACACCGACGACACCAGGTTATCCGCTGATGTCCGACCCTGCCATGTTGCGCGAGACGAAAGCCGCGCTTGGACGCACCGGAATTGCGGTGAACGACATCGAATTCGTACGCATCACTCCGGAGCTCGACGTCAGGTCACTCGAACCGCTCCTGGCCACCGGCGCGGACCTCGGCGCCAGACATCTCATCACCGCTCCCTATGATGAGGACCTCGGCCGGCTCGCGGACAAGCTCGCCGCCATTGCGGACCTTGCGCAGCCCTACCGGATCATGCCGCTGCTCGAATTCTTTCCATGGGCATTCGTTCCGAACTTCGCCGGCGCGAAAGACCTGGTCGCGGCCACCCGTCGGGACAATGTCGGCATTCTCTTCGATGTCCTGCATTTTTCGCGCACTGGCGGCTCAATCCAGCAGCTTGTGTCGACGCCGGCGCGGCTGTTGCCGTTCGTCCATCTGTGCGACGCGCCGGCCGCCATGCCGGCGACGATGGAAGCGATGCTGCATACGGCCCGCTGTGACCGGCTGCCGCCGGGGCAGGGTGGGCTCGATCTCCTGCCGATCCTCTCGGCGCTGCCGGCGGACTGTCCCCTGGGAATCGAAGTGCCCATGGAGGTCCTGACCGGTGAGATCGGCCCGCAAGCGGTTGCCCGGCGCTGCCGGCAGGCGACGGATCGTCTGCTTCAGACATGGGCGGGCATGTCGGCGGATCGCGCCTGAAGCGGGAGGGCTGGTCGGTGTTCGCCGCCTCAGACAACGCCATCGCCTGCGATCTTCTCGTCGTCGGGTCCGGTGCGGGCGGATTATCCGCGGCGGTCACGGCGGCGTGGCACGGCCTGCGTGTGATCGTCGCCGAGAAGGAGCCGGTCTTTGGCGGCACGACGGCCTGGTCCGGGGGCTGGATGTGGACGCCGCGCAATCCACTGGCGCGGCGCGCCGGGTTCGTCGAGGACATCGACGCCCCGCGCCGCTACCTTCGACACGTCCTCGGCAATGCGTTTGACGAAGCCCGCGTGGATGCCTTTCTCGACGCCGCGCCGCACATGGTCGCCTTCTTCGAGAGGGAGACGTTGCTGCAATTCGAGGACGGCAACCGCATCTGCGATGTTTACGGAACAGTTCCGGGAGCCGGGACGGGTGGCCGCTCGGTCATCGCGGCGCCCTATGACGCGCGACAACTCGGGGCGCTGGTGGACAAGCTGCGCCCTCCGTTGCGCGAGACGGCGTTCGCCGGCCTGCCCATTCAGGCCGGGGCCGATCTGGCGGCCTTCTTGTCCGTGACGCGCTCGGCAAGGTCGCTGGCCCATGTGACAAGGCGTGTCGGCAGACACCTGCTCGATCTCGCGATCCACGGTCGCGCCATGCAGCTGCGCAACGGCAATGCCCTGGTCGCACGGCTGCTGCGCTCTGCGGCGGATCTTGGCGTCGACCTGCGCGAGTCTTCGCCCGTCGTTTCCCTCCGGCGCGGCGCGCGCGGGATCGAGGGCGCAACCCTATCGACCCCGGGCGGGCCGGTTCATGTCAGCGCCGCACGGGGCATCGTGCTGGCCGCCGGGGGATTTCCCCATGATGTCGCGCGCCGCGGCGCGGTCTTCCCGGCGGCAGACCAGCATTGGACGCTGGCTGTTCCGTCCGCGACGGGCGATGGCCTGCGCCTTGGAGAGGCGGCCGGCGGCATCGTCGACACCTCCCTTGCCGCACCCGGCGCCTGGTGTCCTGTGTCCCTCGTGCCGCACCCGGATGGAACCACGGGACGATTTCCCCACATCATCGAGCGCGGCAAGCCTGGGATCATCGCCGTGTTGGCGGATGGCAGGCGGTTCTGCAACGAGGCCAACGGCTACCATGACTACGTGGAGGCGATGTTGCGCTCCGTACCACGCGGGCTGGAGATGGCCTCCTGGTTGATCTGCACGCGCGACTTCCAGCGCCGGTACGGGCTTGGCATCGCGCGACCCAGCCCCGTTCCCGAAGGACCATACATCCGCTCCGGTTACATCAAGACCGGCAGGACCCTCGCCGACCTCGCGCGCGCTTGCGGAATCGATCCCGGCGGTCTGGAGCGCAGCGTCGCAACCTACAATGAGCACGCCCGCAGGGGCGAGGATCCGCAATTCGGCCGCGGCGCATCACCCTATAATCGCCTGCAGGGCGATGCGACCTGCCGGCCCAATCCCTGCGTCGCGCCGATCGAGAAACCACCGTTCTACGCCGTCAAGGTGGTTCCTGGCAGCTTCGGGACCTTTGCCGGGCTGAAGACCGATGCCCACGCCCGTGTTCTTGACCGCGCCGGC
The DNA here is from genome assembly GCA_035437025.1 of Beijerinckiaceae bacterium. Taxonomy (GTDB): domain Bacteria; phylum Pseudomonadota; class Alphaproteobacteria; order Rhizobiales; family Beijerinckiaceae; genus JAIUNP01. The sequence continues at coordinate 19,865 of DAOMXN010000007.1, forward strand.
GTGCCCATTGCCGGTCTCTATGCGTCCGGTACCGACATGGCCAGCATCATGGGTGGCTACTATCCTGCCGGTGGCATCAATCTCGGCCCCGCCATGACGTTCGGCTATATCGCCGGCCGCCATGCGGCGGGCAAGGACGCTGTCGGGTTCGAAACCGGATGAGCGCGCCTTGTCGGGGCCTGCCTGCCCGGGGGCAAGGTCGGTGGCCCGCCCTTTCCGTTCAGTCCGGCAACCGATGGTTTACAAAGGCGGGAGGTCGGCTTATGAGGCGCAGCGCTGTTCGGGCACCGTGCACCACGCGATGGTTGTCCGGGCAGCATCTGGAGAGGTGGCCGAGTGGTTGAAGGCGCACGCCTGGAACGCGTGTATACGGGAAACCGTATCGAGGGTTCGAATCCCTCTCTCTCCGCCAGTCATCCCCACACATTGTCGCCTTGATTGATCTGATCCGGCGGCCGCTGGCAGCGTGAGGCCATCAAGGGTCGGTTCTATTTGGCACCACGCCGTTGAGCGAGGGTCCCGCCGTTTGCGCGTGGCTCGAAGGACGTGTTCGACCGCGCCGAGATTCCCTGAGAGCCAACCGGCGAACACGCTTGGAACGGGATGCCGTCATCGATCGAGCTCAAGTGCCTGCCCAAACCGAAAGCCGAAGGCGTCTGGAAAACTCGGACGGTTCGGTCGAGTATGAAATCATGCCTCGTGACATGACTTGACCCATCAAGCCGTGAACCTTCCACGGCATGAGGTGATCCCCACCTACGCACGAGTCAGCGACCGGCGTTGTACTGAAGCATTGACTCTTCAAAACGATTTGGATCATATCCAAAACGTTTTGGGGAAACGCTTATGGCAACGCTGCGAAGCCTTGCGTCCGATCTTGGCTTGTCGATCACGACCGTTTCGCGCGCGCTCGACGGCTATGAGGATGTTGCTGCGGCAACCCGCGAGCGCGTGAACAAGGCCGCCGCCGCCGCCGGATACCGTCCCAACTCCACTGCCCGGCGATTGCGCAAGGGATCAAGCGAGACGGTCGCGCTGGTCATGCCAACCGAGCCGGGGCGTTTCTATGAACCTGTGTTTGTGGATCTTCTTTCCGTCCTCGGAGAGCGGCTGGCGGCCCGCCACTTCGATCTGATGCTGCTCGCCGCGCGTCCAGGCGCGGAGGAACTGGCGGTCTACAAGCGCATGATCAAGGACAGGCGCGCCGACGCCTGCATCATCGTGCGCACGCGCCGCCATGACGAGCGCATCGCGATGCTGCAGGAGGCTGGACTGCCTTTCGTCTGCCACGGCCGGACCGAGACGCGCGCCGAGTATGCCTATGTGGATGGTGACGGCGAGGCTGGCTTCCGGGAGGTCACGAACCGAATTGTGTCGCTCGGGCACAGGCGGATTGCGCATCTGGCGGCGCCCGACCACTTCACTTTTGCCGAATTGCGTTCCCGTGGCTGGCACATGGCGATGCGCGCGGCCGGACTTACCGATGACCTCAAGCTCATGTGCGCGTCCACTGAAGAAGCTGGCGAGCAGGCTGCCACCGCATTGCTTGCCGGACCGGACAAGCCGACAGCGCTGATCTGCGCGACCGACCGCATCGCCATTGGCGCGGTGCGGGCGGCGCAGGCTGCCGGGCTTGTGGTGGGTCGCGACATCGCGGTGACGGGTCACGACAACATCCACGCTTCTCGGTTCACCCATCCCGCCATCACCACGATGGAACTCGATGTGCGGTCCGTCGGCGCGTGTCTTGCCGACAAGCTGCTGCATCTCGTCGAGCGCGGCATGCCGGAGCACGCCGGCGACGTGTTCCCCCTACGGCAGGTCCTGCGTGCATCCTCCGGCGAGGCAAACTGACGTTCAACCGAACCAGCGGCGGGGAAGGCCCGGCGCTTCGAACCCAAGGGAGACCACAATGACTGGATTGAAGCGACTGCTGGCCGCGACCGCCCTGACAGGCGCGGCCCTCTCCGGCGCCATGGCGCAGGAAACGATTTTCCTCTCGACCCAGCTCCGCCCTGTCGAAGAGGCGACCAAGGTGCGTCAGATCATTCTGAAAGGCGCTCCAGGGCCGGTGACCTTTGTGGTCGAGGAGCCCTCACCTTTCCAGACGCGCATGGACGCGGAAACGCAGGCCGGCAAGCGGACCATCTCGATGGTGGGCGCACTCCATGGCGAACTCGCGCCGCTCGTCGGGTCGAAGGGACTGGAACCGCTGGATGCCCTTGTCGCCAAGGCCAAGGAACGCGGTGTGCCCGATGCGATGCTGGCGCTGGGTAAGCTCGGCACGGACAAGCAGATGTACATCCCGTGGATGCAGGCGACCTACATCATGGCCGCCAAGAAGGAAGCCCTTCAGTATCTGCCCGCCGGCGCCGATGTGAACGCGCTGACCTATGTCCAGCTCAAGGACTGGGCAAAGAACATCCAGGACAAGACCGGCAAGCGCGCGCTCGGATTCCCCGCCGGCCCCAAGGGACTGCTCGCGCGCTTCTTCCAGGGCTATCTTTACCCGTCTTATACCGGCGGCGTCGTCGCCTCGTTCAAGAGTGCGGAAGCCGAGGCGATGTGGGGTGCGTTCAAGGATCTCTGGGCGCACGTCAATCCCAACTCGGCGTCTTACGACTTCATGCAGGAGCCGCTGATGGCTGGCGAGGTGATGATCGCCTTCGACCATGTTGCCCGCCTCAAAGATGCCCTGGTCGCCGCGCCGAACGACTATGTCACCTTCCCTGCGCCTTCCGCCGCCAAGGGGCGCGGCTTCATGCCGGTCGTCGCGGGCCTCGGAATTGCGCCAAACGCCCCGAACAAGGCAGGGGCGATGGCCGCCATCGAACATCTCCTCAAGCCGGAAACGCAGGTGACGATGGCGCGCGAACTCGGCTTCTTCCCGGTGGTGAAGGCCGACTTGCCGACCGATCTGCCTGGCGGCATCAAGCTTCTCGTCGAAGGCGTTGCCAAGACGCAAGGGGCGAAGGATGCGCTGGTCTCCCTGCTGCCGGTCGGCCTCGGCGCCAAGGGCGGCGAGTTCAACAAGGTCTATGTTGATACCTTCCAGGCCATCGTGCTGCGCGGTGCGCCGATTCGCGCGACACTTGATGCGCAGGCCGCGACGCTCCAGACCATCATGAACGAGACGAAGGCGCCGTGCTGGGCGCCGGACAAGCCGAGTGACGGAGCCTGCAAGGTCAACTGAGAGCCCGCGGTGCATTGGCCCTCTCCCGTGCGGGAGAGGGCGCTTCCGGTGAGGTTTCCATGTCGCGCACGCGCCTGCTCCCATATCTGTTAATCGGCCCGGCGACGGTATTTCTGCTGGTGCTTTTCGTCGTGCCGTTGGTGCAGACGATCGCTTTGGCCTTCACGGACAACGGAACGGCCTCGCTCACCAACTTCTCCAAGATGGCGGGCGACCTCAACTTCGGCCTGTCGCTGCGCAACACCTTCCTGCTGGTGCTGGCCGTCATCCCTTTGCAGCTTTGTCTCGCGCTGATGATGGCGATGATGGTGCAGAAACTGGAGAAAGGGCGCGACCTCGTGCTCTGGATCCTGATTATTCCGCTGGGGATCTCCGATTTGGCGGCGGGCCTCGTATGGCTCTCCATTCTTCAGGACAGGGGCTATTTCAATACCGTCCTAAACATGCTGGGTCTCATCGACGGGCCAGTGAACTGGCTGTCCTATGAGGCCCCCCTCAGCCTCTTCATCGGCGTCGTTCTGGCGGAAGTTTGGCGTGCCACCGCGATCGTCCTGGTAATCCTGATCGCCGGGCTGCAGCTGATTCCGAAGGAATACGCCGAAGCTGCGGAAATCTTCGGCGCAACAGCCTGGACACGGTTCCGCAAGATTACGCTGCCCCTGCTCAAACCCTCGATCCAGTCGGCGCTCATCCTCCGGACGGTGCTTGCCTTCGAGGTCTTTGCGGTCGTCTATGCGCTTTCCGGGCGCAATTTCCCCGTGCTGGTGGGCGAGGCCTATGCCTGGCAGCATGTGAACCAGAACAATGGCGTTGCTGCGGCCTACGCCATTTTGGTGATGGGGATCTCGCTTGCGGCGACGGTCATCTACATCAAGGCGCTGAGGATCAGGCCGGAGATGCAGCCATGAGTGCGGCGAGCGTTTCGCCCGGATTGCGCCGGCTTGTCTTCTGGTCCGGCGTCGCGATGCTCTGCGCTTGGGTGCTGGTGCCGATCTACCTGATCGCGCTTGGCGCCTTTGGGGGACGCCTGGGCGTGTTTCGCTGGCCCAAGAACCTGCTGCCGTGGGATACGTCTCTTGCTGCGATGCAGACCTTTCTGGCAGTGGAGGGCGTCTGGGCGGCTGCGTGGAACGGTGCTCTGGTTGCCGGCCTTACCATGCTGTTCTCGCTGCTGCTCGGCGCGCCGGCAGGCTATGCGCTGGCGCGTTACTCCTTCGCCGGGCAGAACGCCTTCCGCATGCTGGTGGTACTCACCCGTGCCTTTCCTCTCGCAATCCTTGCTCTGCCCCTGACGGTGACGTTTATCCGGGCCGGCCTGTACGACACGGCCATCGGCGTCGCGCTTGTTCACACGGCGTTGGCTCTGCCCTTTGCCGCGCTGGTCTCCTCCAGCCTGTTCATGGGCATCCCGAGGGAACTGGAGGAAGCCGCGTGGGTATTCGGGTGCACCGGCTTTCAGGCCTTCCGCAAGGTCGTGCTGCCCCTGGCGTTACCCGGTCTGGCGGCGGCCGCAATCTTTGCCTTCGTGATATCGTGGAATGAGGTGTTCGCGGCCTCGGTGCTCACCGTGCGGAACAAGACCCTGACCGCCTATCTACTGACCGTTTTGGCGGAATCGCCGCTGCACTTTCGCTTCGCAGGGGGTTTCCTGCTCATACTTCCGTCCGTCATCTTCATCTTCGCCGTGAGGAAATACCTCTTTGCGATGTGGGGCATTGCCAACAGATAGGGTCCGTTATGGCTGGCATCACAATCGACCGGATTGAGAAGAAGTTCGGAACGGTCACCGCGCTGCAGCAACTATCGCTGGAGGTCGCGGACAGCGAGTTCCTTGCCCTGCTTGGCCCTTCTGGATGCGGCAAGACCACGCTGCTGCGCATCATCGCCGGGCTGGAAAGCCAGACCTCCGGCCGCATCCTTATTGGCGGGCGGGACGTCTCCGCACTGCCGCCGCGCCAGCGCGGTCTCGCCATGGTGTTCCAGAACTACGCCGTTTTCCCGCACATGACGGTGTACGAGAACGTGGCCTTCGGTCTGCGCATGAAGGGGGCAGGCGATGCCGAGGTGAAGAAACAGGTGGAGCGCGCTGCGGGCCTCTTGCATATTGAGCCCTATCTGGAGCGCTACCCTGCAAAGCTCTCGGGCGGGCAGCGTCAGCGCGTGGCAGTGGCGCGCGCATTGGCCGTGCAACCGGCTGTCCTGTTGATGGACGAGCCGCTGTCGAATCTGGATGCGCTGCTGCGTCTTGAAATGCGCTCTGAGCTCAAGGCGGTTCTTTCCGCTTCAGGCACGACCACGGTCTATGTCACTCATGACCAGACCGAGGCGATGGGGCTCGCCGACCGGATTGCCGTGATGCACAAGGGCGTTATCGAGCAGATCGACAGGCCGCAGACGCTCTACGAGCGGCCGGCGACGCGGTTTGTCGGGGGCTTCGTCGGCTCCCCGCCGATGAACTTCATCGATCTTGCCGTGACAGCTGGCAAAGCCAGCCTCGGCGCCTTTTCCAGCTCGGTTGCCTTAAGCGAGGGCACCATCACCGCGGGCATCCGCGCCGAGGACATCACGGTATCCGACGGCGGCGGCATGCCTTTCGAAGTCAGCGTCTGCGAACCCTTGGGGGCGACCCTGCTGCTGACCGGCCGCATCGAGGGACAACTGGCCCGCGTCTCCGTGCGCCCGGATGCACGCGTCAGGCCCGGGGACAGGTTGGGGCTCGCGCCCGCCCTGGACCGCATAGTCTGGATTGATCCGCACAACGGCAAGGCTTTGGGAGCAGCGACGCAGTCGTCATGAAGATGTTCAACGATACGAACGCCCAGGCCAAAGCCATTCTCGCGGGCAATGACCGGGGTGGCTACACGGTGCCGACCCATGGGCTCTACCCGTTCCAGTGGAACTGGGATTCGGCCTTTGTCGCCATGGGGTTTGCGACCTACGATATCGACCGCGCCTTGCGCGAACTGGAGCGCCTTGCCGAAGGCCAGTGGGACGACGGGATGATCCCCCAGATCGTCTTTCACGCTCCGGCAGACAGCTATTTCCCGGGACCGGAAGTGTGGGGTACGCACCACCGCATCGCCACCTCCGGCATCACGCAGCCGCCGGCTTTCGCGATGGCGCTGAAGTTCATTGCCGATCGGGCCGGCGCCGCGTTCGAACCGCGGATCCGGGCGTTGTTTGCGGTGGCGGATCGGTATCATCGCTGGTTCGCCACAGCGCGCGATCCGGATGGAACCGGGCTGGTCTCGACGCTGCACAACTGGGAGACCGGTCGCGACAACTCGCCTGAATGGGACGTGCCGTTCGCGCGTGTCCCTGAAACGACCGCCACCATCATCCGTCGTCGCGATACCGGGCATGTCGATGCCTCGATGCGTCCGACGGATGCTGACTACCGGCGCTACATCCACCTTGTCGACCTCTACCGTTCGCTCGACTGGAGCCCGGCAGCAATGCTGGAGGCAGCGCCGTTCCGCGTCGCGGACATCGGCACCAACGCGATTCTGCTGGCGGCCGACGAGGCCCTGCTGGAACTTGCGCCCCGCTTTGGCGCGAGCGGGTCGGAGTTGGATATCCGCGCCCGGATTTCGCGTTTGTCGCATGGCCTCGCGAGGCTCTGGAATGCGGAGCGCGGCTGGTATCTTTCGCAAGACCTTCTCGCGATGGAGCCAATCGCGGTCCGGACGTCGGCCGGGCTGCTGGCCCTGCTGACGACTGTGCCCGGTCGTGCGCAGGTGGATCAGATGGCCAGCGCCGTCGCGGCCCATCTTGATGCGGTCACCATGGGCATCGCCTCCACCCTGCCCGGAGAGCCGGGCTTCGAACCCAAGCGCTACTGGCGCGGTCCGGTCTGGGCCATCGTCAACTGGATGATCGCGGAAGGATTGGCGCGCCATGGCCATGCAGCGCTCGCCGAAAGGCTTCGCGCAATGACCGTCTCGACCATCGAAACTCGCGGCTTTGGAGAGTATTTCGATCCCACGACCGGCGATGCGTTGGGAGGCGGCGCGTTTTCATGGACCGCGGCGATCCTCCTGATGCTGAAGGCTGCGTGAGTCACTTGCCCATGGATCATGTGATGATGCGCGAGGCCTTGACCGAAGGTGAGCTACCCCCGGAGTGTTCCTCGCTCTGATGTAAAGACTGCCAGCCTGAGGAGGAGCAGGCAACATGAGGAAGAGCCGTTTCACCGATGCGCAGATCATCGGGATGAAAAAGGAACGGGAGGCGAGGCTGCTCCTCCAGCACAGGCGAAATCCGCACACCGCTGCGTGCCTGGTGCGAGAAAAAGACGGCGCCGTCAGTTGCCCCAGCGCTCGCGATACATGCGCTCGCCAATCATGCAATCGGACTTGCGGCGGTCGTTCTGGGCATACTGTACATCGCGCGCACCGAGGTCAGCGATTTCCCGCAGGATTTTCGAGCGTGTTGCCGGCACGAACTGGTCGCGCGAGACGATCGCCACCATGAACGCGCCCGGCCCGCCGATGACGCAATCCTGATAGTAGAGGTCGAGATCCTTGATGTCGCCCCAGCCATAGCCGGTCTGGCGTTTCAGCACGATCGGCAGTCCGTTGATTACAATGCCGGCCGACAACGCCCGGTCCCGCGCAACCTCCACCGGATCGCCATTATTGTTCGGTCCGTCGCCGGAGACGTCCAGCACCTTGCGGAAGGCACGGTAGGGCATGGCCTCGATCAACTTGTGGCCATAGGCGATGGCGCCGGAGACAGAAGTTCTCTGAGAACGCCGCAACGGCGAGGCAACAATCCGGTCCGTTACCGCCCTGGCGCTTTCCGGGCCATCGATGATCGTCCAGGGTACGACCATGCGCTGGTCGAAGGCGTTGGCCCATTCGAAATAGGACACCGCAATCTTACCCGTCATGCCGGAGCGGATGGCCTGCAGCACCTCGGGCGAATTCAGCGCTTCCACGTAGCCTTGCTTCTGCAGGGCTTGTTCCTCAGGGTCCATGGAATAGGAGATGTCGACCGCGAAAACGAGGGCGACATCCACCTCCTCGCCCTCAGCCGCAATTCCCCTTGTTGCCGATAGGCCCAAGGCCAGCAACCCGGCGGCACAGAGTGTCGCCAACCGTGCCGCAATCCCCCCTCTGGTACCGCCATCCATGAGTCGCGCTCCTGAGATTGCGTTTTGGGGAAGACTGCGCTCTGCCGGGCAGGATTGTCCAGAAAAAACTCCAGGGCTGCCATCGGAACAGATCACAGGCGCATTACCGCGTGCGGCGCCAATCCCCTGGCTTGCGGATCATCGTCCCGTCGGGCCGTGCCAGCTATCGAGGCGCGTACCGGCTGCCGAGCAGGGGCGGCCCATCGCTCACGACGGCTCCCCGTTCGACCAGATCTTCCAGATGGGCCAGCACCGAGAGCCCGGCAGCCCCCTTCAGGCGCGGATCGAGCCCCTCGTAGATCGAATCCACAAGAGCGGGAATCGTCTCGTCGCCGGCCGCGAGACGTTTCAGGATCGATGTCTCGCGCATCCGCCGGTGGTGGATGAGGGCACGCACAAAGCGACCGGGTTCCGTCACCGGTCCACCGTGACCCGGCCAGTAAATCGTCTCGTCACGGCCTCTGAGCCGCTCCAGCGACAGCATGAACTCCCGCATGGATCCGTCCGGAGGGGCGACGATCGATGTCGACCAGGCCATCACGTGATCGCCCGAGAACAGGGCATTTTCTTCCTTCAGGGCGAAGGCGAGATGGTTGGCGGTGTGGCCCGGCGTGAACACCGCCTCGAGGGTGAACCCATCGCCCGCGAGCACTTCGCCATCCGACAGCGCCACGTCGGGCCGATATGCGGTGTCGGCGCCGGCTTCCATGGCGATCTCGCCCACATGCAAGTCGCGAAAGGCCATGTGGGGCTTGCAGCCGACGACCGGTGCGCCGGTCCGCGCCTTCAGCAGTGCGGCGCCGGGTGAATGATCGCGATGGGTGTGGGTGACGACGATCTGTGCGACGCGTTCATCACCCAGAGCCTCGAGCAGCGCGGCGATATGGTGCGTGTCGGCTGGGCCCGGGTCGATGACCGCGACGTTTCCCTGGCCGACGATGTAAGTGCAGGTCCCGGTGAAGGTGAAGGGTCCGGGATTTGCGACCGGAAGCCGGCGGACAAGCGGGGAAAGCTGATCGAGGCGACCCGGAACGGGGGCTTCCCGGTTGAAGGCCGGTGTCTCGGGTGCGGCCTCGCCCAACGGGGCGAGAGGTTCGATCCCGGTCATGTCAAGGCGCACGAGGGCGCTCCCGATAGGTTGTCCCGCGAGGGAGAGGTCAGGCGCGACCTCCGCCAGGGGTGCCAGCACGAAGGCGCGCTCGAGCGCGTGCCGATGCGGCAAGGTCAGGTGCGCGTTCTCAAGCTGCACCTGATCATAGGCGATGATGTCGATGTCGATGACGCGCGGTCCCCACTTTTCGCGGCGCTCGCGTCCCAGGCGCTTCTCGATGGCAAGACAGGCGTCGAGCAGGGCGTGGGGCGTCAGGTCCGTCTCAACCGCGACGGCGGCATTGACGAACCAGTCCTGGTCGGTCTTGCCCCACGGCGGCGTTCGCCAGTCGCGGGAGCGGGCAACGACCCGGGTCTGAGGCAGTGCGCCGATCAGGTCGATGGCGCGGGCGATCGTTCCGCGTTTGTCGGCGATGTTGGCGCCGAGGCCCAACCACGCGGCATGCTGGAAGACCTTGGACACGGGTCAGGATGTCCGCTGACGCGTGACTTCGACCGAGACGTTCTCGATCATGGCCGGTATTGGCGCAGCAGGCTTTTCCACTGTCACGGTCACCTCCCGCACGACGGGAAATCCGGACAGCACCATCGCCGCGACGGCTTCTGCCAGGGCCTCGATGGTTTTGAACTGGCGACCGACCGCGACCTCCTGCGTCTGTTCCGTCATCGCGTGGTAGTCGGCGGTCTTGGTAAAATCGTCGGCGATGCCGGCCGGCCGCAGATCAAGCCGGCAGTCGATCGAGATGAAGAAGCGTTGCCCTAGCCGGGTCTCTTCCGGGTGCAGCCCGTGGTAGGCGAAGACGCCGATTCGGGTCAGGCGTATACGGTCGGTCATGGTGTCCCCTGGTTCGGCGTGACCGAACCCCGGATGATGGCGTCGGTCAAGGCCAGTGCCTCGCGATGCGGCCGGATGTCGTGCGCGCGGATGATCGACGCGCCCGCGAGCGCGGCGGCAACATGGGCGGCGAGGGTTCCCGGCAGGCGTTCGGCGGGAACAGACCGTCCCGTGACTGCGCCGATAAACCCCTTTCGGGAACTGCCGACCAGCAGCGGCAGGCCAAAGGCCTTCAGTTCGGCGAGGCGTCTTAGGACGATCAGGTTCTGGTCGAATGTCTTCCCGAAGCCGATGCCGGGATCAAGCACGATGCGTGCCTGGGGAATGCCGGCGCGTGCCGCCATGTCGAGGGACCGCTCAAAGAACGCGCGGATGTCGACCAGGATGTCGAGACTGGGATCGACCGTCGTCCGGTTGTGCATGATGCACAGCCCGGCGCCGTGATGCGCCACCACGCGCGCCATCTCTCCATCCCGTTGCAGGCCCCACACGTCGTTGACGATGCGGGCGCCAGCGGCAAGCGCGGCGTCTGCCGTGCGCGCCTTGTAGGTGTCTATGGAAACCGGCAGCGCGACTTTGTCAGTGATGGCGCGCAGTCCCGGCAGGACACGGGCCAGTTCTGTCTCGGCATCGATGGGCGTGGCTCTGGGATGGGTGGATTCCCCGCCGATGTCGAGAATATCCGCACCTTCATCCGCCAGACGCATCGCGGTCGCGACCGCCTGGTCGACACCGGCAACATGGCCGCCATCGGAAAAGGAATCCGGCGTCAGGTTGATGACCCCCATGATACGCGTGCGCCCGCCGGCCGCCTGCGGCCAGGGATTGTCATTCGGGGTGTTTGGCTGGAAAGCCATGGGCAGTGCGGATTTGGTCTGGCACGAGGGAGAAGCCCGTCTAAGTCCTGAATGCAGCCATGCCAAGCAAAACCTCTCCAAGCCGCCGCGCGCTGCGGGCGGCTTTTCCTGTGGCGCGGGTTGCGCTAGTCCGATGGCCATGGATCATACCGATTGCATTGTCATTGGCGCCGGAGTCATTGGACTGTCGATCGCGCGCGAACTAGCGCTGGCCGGGCGCGAGGTGATTGTGCTCGAAGCCGAGAAAGTCATCGGCAGTGGGGTGTCCGCCCGCAACAGCGGTGTCATTCACGCCGGATTGTACTATCCGGCTGGCCTCGCGAAAGCCCGACTGTGCGTCGAGGGCAAGCGGCGGCTGTATGATTTCGCCCAGCGTTGTGGCCTTTCGCACAGCCGTTGCGGGAAGCTCGTCGTGGCCACGGCGCCGGAACAGAATGCGCGCCTTGAGGCGTTGAAGCGGCAGGGCGAGGCGAACGGCGTCGACGATCTCAAGATGCTGACAGCCTCCGAGGCACGCACGCTGGAGCCGGAACTGGCCTGCGTGGCCGCCCTGCTGTCGCCATCGACAGGCATCGTCGACGTGCACGACTACCTCCTCGCCCTGCGTGGCGAGGCGGAAGCGCACGGCGCGATGATTGCGTTCGGAACCCCGGCCCTGTCCGGCTCCGCGGAGGACGACGGCATCCGCATCGAGACCGGCGGGGATTCGCCGATGACGCTCAAGGGCAAAGCTGTAATTGTGGCCGCAGGGCTGCAGGGGCAGTCTGTTGCGCGGGCCATCGTCGGGATGCCGGCGGAACGGGTGCCGCCGCTGCATCTTGCCAAGGGCAACTACTACAGCCTGACCGGCCGCCAACCTTTCCGAAGGCTGATCTATCCAGTTCCGGAAGATGGCGGCCTTGGGGTGCATGTGACCATCGACATGGGCGGACAGACGCGCTTCGGTCCCGACGTCGAGTGGATCGATACCATCGACTATTCGGTCGACCCGTGCCGCGCCGATGCCTTCTATGCCGCCATCCGCAGATATTGGCCGGCCCTTCCCGATGGCGCTCTTGTACCCGCCTATGCCGGCATCCGTCCCAAGATCGAAAGGCCCGGTGGCTCGACCACGGACTTCCTTGTCCTGACCGGGAAAGAACACGGTGTTCCGGGGCTGGTGACTCTGTTCGGCATCGAATCTCCCGGGCTGACGGCCTCGCTCGCCATCGCGGCAGAGGTTGCGGCGGCGATCAACCCATGAGGATGGATACGATGGCGGACATCGTCGCCTACGGGGAACCGATGCTGGAGTTCAACCACACCGGAGAGGGGGGCGAGCGGCTCTACCTGCAGGGATTTGGCGGCGACACGTCCAACTTCGTCATCGCTGCGGCGCGGCAGGGTGCGCGCGCCGCCTATGTCACGGCGCTCGGCGACGACCGCTACGGGGCGATGTTCCGCGCGCTCTGGGCTGAAGAGGGCGTGGATGCGTCCGGCGTCAGAACCGATCCGGACGCCCCTACGGCGGTCTACTTTGTCGATCATGACGCAAGCGGCCACCATTTCTCCTTTTTCCGCAAGGGGTCTGCGGCCAGCCGGTTCCGGCCCACGGACCTGCCGCGCGCTCTGATCGGGCAGGCGCGATTCTTTCACCTTTCCGGCATTTCCCTGGCGATTTCGGATACGGCTTGCGATGCGGGGCTGGAAGCCATGCATCTGGCCCGGCAGGCCGGCGCGACGGTGACGTTCGACACCAACCTGCGCCTGCGCCTGTGGCCGAAGCATCGGGCACGCGCCATCATCACTGAAGCCATGAGATTGGCGCATGTCTGCCTGCCGAGCCTCGACGACATCATTGCCATCGGTGGACCCGAGCAGCCGGACGCCATCATTGATCATATCCTCGATCTTGGCCCGCGCACCGTTGCCCTGAAACTTGGCGCGCGCGGGGCCATCATTGCCGATGCCGGCAAACGCGCGATGCTCCCGCCGCATCCCTGCCGGCCGGTGGATGCCACCGGCGCGGGCGATTGCTTTGGCGGCGCGTTTGTGGCGCGCCTTGCCGCAGGAGACGATCCGGTCAGCGCCGGTCGCTACGCCGGGGTTGCGGCTGCGCTGTCGACCGAAGGCTATGGCGCGGTCGCGCCGATTCCCCGCGCGTCGACCGTGCGAGCCGCGATGGCCGGCGCCTGAATGACAGCAGCGTGTCTCGCAGGTCCCTTGGGCGTTCCTCGAACAGCCTGCCAGCGAGCTTGCGGCAGGTCTTGAGCCGCTCCTCGAGCTTGCGATCAATGCGCTTGAGCAAGCGGTGCAGCGCCTCGCCTTCGCCGTTGCCGGCCAGTTCGGTGTGCAGCAGCGACAGATCGCGATGCTCGCCGATGGCAACCTGCAACCGCCTCAGGCGATTGGAGCGCCGATCGAGACGGTGCGAAGCCGGCTCGCCGAGCCAGGCGGCCAGGAACGCCAACTGATGGCGGATGTCATTTACGGACTTGCGCCATTCATGGAACTCCGTGAGGTCCGGATCAGCAAGGTCGGATGGCATGCGTCGCCGTGCACGCCGGTACCCTTGGGCCACGGCCGCGAGAATTGCGCCATCGGCAGCGGATCGTGGCTTCCATCCAGAGATATGAGTGCGAATCCGCTGAAGAACCTCGACTGCTGATCCGATCGATTGCACCGCTTCGTGGTTGGCGGCTAGGCGCCGCTCGCGCCACGTCTCGACAAAGCGCGAGGCTTTCCCATTCAGTCCACCACCCTTCGGTGCGATCCGCTCGAAGGATTCGGCCAGCGCATCGAGATCGCGGGAAGGACCCAGCGACCGCCGAACGGACGCAAGCACCATGCGCGCCGCGCGAGCCTTGCGGCCGAGACCAGGGGGCGCGAGCCTGAGCAGCGCGCTGGTCGCCTTGGCCGCCCGTCGTCCCTGCTGCACGCGTCGAGGCTGAGGCAGTTCGGGATCGGTCAGGTCAGCAATCCCTGCGGCCAGAATCTCCAGCAGCCGTATCCGCCAGAAAAAGGCGAGCGCGGGGGTGTGGCCCACAGCTCCGGAGCGCGCTTCGTCCGGCACGTATACCTCTTCAGGATTGGCCATGGATGTGGCCCATGGCGCTGATTGAACGTGGGTTCGACAGAGGATGCCACTTCCTGCTGATCAGAAGGGTCACGACGAGACAAGGCCAAGGTATCGCGCCTTGCCATGGGGCGCAGCCGCAATCTGACCGCCCTTGGAGAGTGGGGCACTCATCGATGACGGACATATGACAGGAGGCGCGAATTTGGCGTTGACGCCGTCGCGACCTCGCATGCAGGGTGCAACCCGACCTAACGTCTTCAGCCAGATTCAATGTGGAGCAGCCCATGCGTTTCCTCTCCTTCTCGGTCGACGGCATGCCGTCCTACGGCATCGCCACTTCGAAGGGCGTGCATGACCTTGGCCTGCGCCACGGCAATGTGTTTCCCGATCTGCGCAGTTTCCTCGAAGCCCAGTCGACCGGCCTGCTGGCGCCCCTGTCCGTGCCGAGGGAGACGGACTACAAGCTGTCCGAGATCGAGTATGATCCGGTCATTCCCAACCCGGGCAAGATTATCTGCGTCGGCGCGAATTACGTCGCCCATCGCGAGGAAATGGGGCGGCCGGAAATCGGCCATCCCACCTTGTTCACGCGCTATGCCGACACGCTGGTCGGCCACAAGGCCGGCCTGGTGAAGCCGAACGCGACCGATCGCTTCGACTATGAGGGCGAATTGGCCGTGATCATCGGCCAGCATTGCCGGAACGTGCCGGACTCCGAGGCCATGGACGTCATTGCCGGCGTCTGTTGCTTCAACGACGGCTCCGTGCGCGATTGGCAGCGCCACTCCTCGCAGTTCACGGCGGGCAAGAATTTCCCCGGGACTGGCGCTCTCGGACCGGAGATGGTGACGCTGGACGAACTCGGCGATCTCGGTCGGCTGAAACTCGAAACCAGGCTGAACGGCCAGACCGTGCAGTCCACGTCGCTGGACATGATGATTTTCTCGATCACCGCCAGCATTGCTTACATCACCGCGTTCACACCCCTGGCGCCGGGCGACATCATCGCCACGGGCACGCCGGGCGGCGTCGGCGACAAGCGCAATCCTCCCCTTTACATGAAGGTCGGCGACAAGGTGGAAGTGGTGATCGAGAAGGTTGGCCACCTGACCAACCCGGTCGTCGCCGAGGACGAAGCCTGACGGCGAAAGGAGCCGAACGGCCATGGTTACCATCTACCGCGCACGCAAGATCATTACCATGAACCCGGCGCGTCCCGTCGCCACGCATGTCGCCGTGAGGGATGGCCGGGTGCTCGGAGCGGGAAGCTACGAAGAGCTGAAGGGCTGGGGAGAACATCGTCTCGATGAGCGGTTTGCGACCTTGGTCCTGATGCCTGGCATGGTGGAAGGGCATAGCCACCTGTCCGAGGGCGTACTCTGGCGCCATGCCTATTGCGGCTACTTCGACCGCATGGATCCAGACGGGAAAACCTGGACGGGCGCGCGTTCGATCGAGGAGATCGTGGCGCGGCTTCGCGATGCTGAGGCCGGCATGGCCGATCCTCAGAGGCCCGTCGCCGGCTGGGGTCTCGACCCGATCTATTACGGCAACCGGCGCGTCATGCGTGCCGATCTCGATCAGGTCTCGACCCGGCGTCCCGTCGGCGTCGTGCATGCCAGCGGCCACATCCTGAACGTGAACACGCGTGGGCTGGAATTGGCGGGTCTGATGCGGGCGGGCATCAATCACCCCGGCGTCGTCTTGGGGGCCGATGGGTTGCCGACGGGAGAATTGAAGGGACCGGAAGCGATGTCGCTCGCGGCACGGCACATCGGCATGGATCGCGGACTTCTCAATTCAGACGAGGCAGGCCTTCGCGCCTTCGCGCGGCTTTGCGTGCGCACCGGCGTCACCACTGCGGCGGACCTCGGCAACATGCTCGAGCCGCAAGCCGTGGAGATGATGACGCGCGTGACCGCGGAAGAGCGCTTTCCGGCCCGGATCGTGGCCCTGCGCATGGCATTCGACATCGAGCCGGAAGCCCTGATCGCCAGGGCGCGCGAAGTCTCGGGGATGAGCACGGATCGATTGAGGCTCGGAATCATCAAGGTTGTTGTAGATGGGTCGATCCAGGGATTTTCCGCACGCCTGCTCTGGCCCGGCTACTACAACGGCGCACCGAACGGCCTGTGGTATATCGCGCCGCAGCGTCTAGCCGAGATTTTTGAGCGGGCGCTCGCGGCAGGTATCCAGGTCCACATGCACACCAACGGCGACGAAGCCACCGAACTGGTACTGGACACCATGGAAGCCGCCTTGCGCAAGCACCCCAGTGCCGACCACCGCTTCACCCTGCAGCATTGCCAGCTGGCGAACCGCGCGCAGTTCCGGCGCATGAAGGCGCTGGGGATGAACGTCAACCTGTTCCCGAACCACCATTTCTACTGGGGCGACGAGCATTATGCGCTGACGGTCGGGCCGGAGCGCGCCGAGCGGATGAACGCCTGCGCCTCGGCACTTGAGGCCGGCGTGCCCTTCGCCATCCATTCCGACGCGCCGGTCACGCCGCTCGGCCCGCTGTTCACCGCATGGTGCGCCGTCAACCGCCGCACGGCGTCAGGCCGGACCTTGGGCGAAGCCGAGAAGATCCCGGTTGGCGAGGCCCTGCGCACGATCACGCTCGGAGCGGCGCATACCTTCAAGCTCGATGCGGAGATCGGCTCGATCGAGACCGGCAAGCGTGCGGATTTCGCCGTTCTCGAGGACGACCCCGAACATGTTGGGGCCGAGCTGCTGAAGGATGTGCGGGTTTGGGGCACGGTGCTGGGCGGCCGGGTGTTTGCCGCCGCCGATATATGACCGGGCGCATTCCGGTCACGGTCATTGGCGGGTACCTCGGCGCCGGCAAGACGACGCTGGTCAACCATCTGCTGCGCCATGCCGGCGGCCTGCGCCTCGCCGTGATGGTCAACGACTTCGGCGCCATGGCCATCGATGCCGACCTCATCGAGGCGCAGGAAGAGGACCTGATCTCCATCGCTGGCGGGTGCATCTGCTGCAGCTTCGGCAGCGACCTGATCGAAGCCATGGCGAAGCTCGCCGAGCGCAGTCCGCGTCCGGATCATGTGCTCCTCGAGACAAGCGGCGTGGCCCTTCCGGGGCCGGTGGCGGGAACCGTTTCGCTCCTGCCGGATTTCGATGTCGACTGCGTTGCCGTACTGGCTGACGCGACACGGATTCGGGCTCTCGTGGCTGACCGCTATCTTGCAGACACCATGGACCGCCAGTTGGCGGATGCGCAGATCGTGCTTCTGACGAAGACCGATTGCATCGGGCCGTCACTGGCCGATGAGACGCTGGCGTGGCTTTCAGGACGCGTGCCAGGCGCGCGCTGCCTGCCCGTCAGCAACGGGGCCGTCGATCCGGCCGTACTGATCGGCGCGCGACTGGGGTACAGGGCAACGTTGTCGCTCAGTGCACCGCATCAGGCGGCCATGCTCTACCATACCGAAAGTTTGCCGATGGTGGAGCCACTGGACATCGCAGCGCTGACGACGCTCTTGCAGGGGGCCGATCTCGGCCTGCTGCGCGCCAAGGGCTTCGTTCGCAACGCAGTGGGACAGATCTATGGCGTTCAGGTCGTTGGAACCGTGGTTCGCGTCGAGCGCCACCTCGCGCCGAGGCCTGTCGAGCCGGGATTGATCGCCATCGGGCTGCGCCGGAGCTTCGATCCTGCCCTCTTTCGCCAGGCCTTGGCGGTGACGCGGGTCACCGGCGATTGACCAGGGCGGCGACGGCCAGCGCAATCCAGCCGGAAATCGTCAACAAACCGCCGATCGGTGCCGCATTGGCGAACAGCCGCATGCCATGCAAGGCGCGCAGGGTCAGGTCTCCGGCAAACAGTGCGACCCCTAAGGCCATCACAACGAGCGCCGGCAGGGCGAGGCCGGCCCGCAGTCGTCCTGTCGCCAGTGCCAGGGCGCCGGCCATCAGCGCCGGAGCGTGAAACAGCAGCATCTGCCCGGCGGTCGTCGCCTGGTTGCCTGCGGCATGCGCACCGGCGGCCAACAAGGCTACTCCCGAGGCGCCGAACATCGACGCGATCAGCAGCAGCACGCGCACGGACATGGCGAAACCCTAGTGGTTGGACGCTTATCTTAGACGACGTCCGAGCCTCTGGCGATCCTGGGGCGTCTGGCTTGCGCTCGAAGCCGGACTTTCGAGGCTTCCGCCGATCAGGTATCCGATGCTGGCTGTGAGTTTGTCGGCGAGTTCCGGCTGTTCGACGTAGCGCCGCGCCAGGGCTCGTGCGATCTGCGGCGCGGCGACGCTGGTTCCATCCATGCGGATGACCGCGCCGCTGCGTGTTCCGTGCCCGGGCACGCCGCGCAGCACCGGATTGCTGTCGGAAGGTGCTGAGAACGGGAGGCCGGGCGACGCGAACGAAGGACCGGAGGCATAAACACTCGGCTTGCGCGTCTGCCCTACAAATCCACCAACCACGGTCACCCGGTCGTGGGTCGCCAGACCGTTCAGGGTTCCAAAGCGCCGAACAAACGCCGCCGGCGGGTTTTCTGCATCGGCCGGTGCACCATTGGCGCGCAGCACCCCATCGTACGGGTCGTCAAGATAGCTCTGACGCGCGCCGCGCTGATAGCCGAAGGGATCGGTATCCCGCTGGATGCGACAGCAGATCGGACCGCACGCAAGGACAGCGCCGATCCCGGAAAGTCCGATTCTGACCAGCCCGGCCGGTGCGGCGGGGGCAAGCGGGTCCGTCGGTTCTGTCGGGCCGATGGCGAGCAGAAGCCGCCACAGCGAAGCGCCCGAACCGATCCCGTACCGTTCGATGCTGGCTTCGCCGACGTCCCGTCCTCGGCTCTTCAGGGGACGGGTGGCAAGGCGCTCTCCGTCCCCGAGCGTCCAGGACAGGTCGTGCTCCGACCCACCCGGCAGGGCGACATCGATCGTCACGCCAGCCGGGCTGGCACGATCCGGCAGCCAGAGTTCCAGGTAGTTGCTGGTTCGGTCGCCGGGCTGGATGCGCCAGGGGATGGTGAAGGCATCCGGCTTGTGACCGCGCGCGCTGAGCATCGCCGCCGAGATCTCGCCATAAAGTCTGGCATGAAACGTATTTCCTGCCGGCATCACCAGATGTGTCGGCTGAGTGGCGGCCCGTTTCGCCACCAGCGTCCGGATAGCACGTTCCAACCGGTCTCGGCCGCCATGCGGGCCGCCGGTAAAGCCGTAGCTGAAGTTCACGACAAGCGGCAGCCTGTCGATGCCATGCGCCCCGGCCAGGCGATCGGTGCGGTCGAATATGTAGTGCAGCGCGCTCAGTATGAATGCGTCCTTGCCAACCCCGGCCGTATCGAGCGTCAGGGGTTCGGGCAACTGCACGGCAATGACGGCGACGTCGTCCATGGCCGCGCCATCCTGTCCGGCCGCGAGGCCGGTGACATGGGAGCCATGGGAGCCGCGCCGATCAAGTGTGGCATAGGGATAGGCGTTCTCCGTCCGCGCGCCGGCCAGGTCGTAGAACAGGTCCTCGTCGCCGCCGGCCATCGTCAGCAGCGCATCGATGTCGGGGGCCAGGAATTCCCGGCCGAAAAGCACCGTCCGCTGGGCTGCCGTCTCGGCGGTCGACGCGGACTGCATCCAACAGAAGGCGACACGACTGCGTTCGCCGTCCGCGCTCCGCAACGCCTTGTGAGCGAATGGGATACCGTCCTCGATCACCGCCACGACGACCTTTGGCTTCGCCGGCGGGTGCTGACCGAGCCGCCGCTCAATTCGGCGGGGATCATAGGCCGTATCGACCGCCCGGGAGGGGACCGGCATGTTCAGTCGAAGTCCGGTTTCCTCGCGCAATCCCTTCGTTCCGCGCAGAGCGCCCGCGTAGGTGTCGACGAGCCCGTTGGCCCCCGCGACCCGGCTGGCGGCTTCCAGGATCACCGGCCAGAACGCAACGTCTCCATCGGCGTGCGCGCCATTCCAGAGCTGCGGCACGAGCACGCGGCGTTGCGTGTCCCGCCTCGTGCCCTTGGCGAGCGCTTCCGGGCGCATCCCCGCCGGCAATGCCGCGAGGGCGGCAATGAACGGGGCCTCGCGCGCCTGGGACGTTCCGAAGACGTGAGGCGCCCCAATTCCATAGGCCCATGCCTCATAGGCACCGGTCACTTCGCGCTTGGGACTTGGCATTGGCGTCGGCCCCCGATTACCAGGAATAGCGAATAAGTCGGTCAGGGCAGTTTGAATTCGCTGACGGCCTCGTTCCAGAGCCACTGGAAGTGGTCGCTTGGCTCGATCTTGCCCTTCGCCGGCCTGCGGTCACGCCTCAACCCGGTCTCGGCCGGGCTCGCAGGGCGTCCGCCCCAGATTTCCGGCGCGAAGCGCGCGACCGAGAAGTCAATGTCCCTGGCGGCATAGCTGCGCGGAATTGGCGCGCCTTTGCCGCATTTCGATAGGATTGCCTGAGCGACTGCCTCCCCCAGCGCGGCGCCCGCCCACGTATCGATGGGGAAATGCATGCCCGCGACCGTCCGGTTGACCGCGATCCGCTCGGCCTGTTTGAACAGCAGTTTCCTGCGGTTCGTGACATCGGGATAGTGCCGCGTGACGTCGGCCTCCGACAGAAGCGTAGAAAGCAGCGTCGCGGCGGCAAAGGACTCGGCTGCATGCGCGCTTGGAAACGCGCCGTGCCCGGGCGTAGGAATCAGGGGCATGATCGTGCCGCTCAGGCGATCCGGACGCCGGCAGGCCAGGTGATGTTTGGCCACCATGGCGACATGGGCGGTCAGGACCTGTGTGATCAGGATCAGTTCGAAGGTGCGCGGATTGGTCGAGGCGTTCAGCCCGAGGATCGAGGCGAAATAATCCAGCGGGAAGCCAACCTGCGTCAGGATTTCCACCTGGCGATCGGCGCGCTGATCCATGTAGCTGCGCACGAGTTCGACCTGCCGCTGGAAGAGCGCCGGATCCGGGCGCGCCAGCTCCACAAGGCGGTTTCCCGCATAGCGGATTTCGATCGAGCCGCCATCCTTGGGACGGGCTGACCAGCTCAGATCCTTCAGGAAATCCGTGAGATAGAGCGATGCCCGCACCCAACCGGCCCAAAGCGTCATGTTCGCGCTGCTTGAAAACGCCAGCGCATCGGCCGCCGCGACCCCTTCGTCTCCGACATGCAGGATGGCCTGGGCGCTTGTCATCAGGCCTGTCGAAACCGCCGGATCCCCCGAACCACCCGATACGAAGCCACCGATACCACCGATGCCGCCAATGCCACCGATGCCACCGATGCCGCCAATTCCACCAATTCCACCGATGCCGCCGATTCCACCAATTCCGCCGATGCCGCCCATCCAGGTCATTGTCGAATCTCCGGGAAGTTGAAGTTATGGAATGCCTGCGGCGGTCAGCGCCTTTGCGGCGAGTCGTCCGAAATCGTGGTCAGCTGCGGGGTGGCTGCTGATGTAGCCTGCAACGGTCAGGTCGGGCTGGCGCCTGAGCAACTCGCCGCCGACGATCTTGGCTTCCGCGATCTGTCCTAGACCGTAAAGGGCAATGATCTTTGCCCGGTAGGTGGACAGGTGGCGGTCGTTCGCGGCCAGTGATCGGTTGGCAAGCTCGAGCCCGGACCTGTAATCGCCGTGCGCAAGGCGCGCCGTCGCGTCGAGAGAATCGTAGAAATAGCCAAAGGGATCGAGCGGAGACAGGCGGCGCGCACGATCAGTTGCGCCGATCGCATTCGTGCTCTCTCCCCGAAAGGCATGCAAGGCGCCCTTGAGCAGCCAGGTCAGGGAGGAATTCGGATTGGCGGCCAGTGCCAGATCGTAGCGCTTTTCGGCGATGTCCAGCCGCCGGAGCAGGTTACTGTGTGCAAATCCGTCAATCGTCAGGCAGAAGGCATTGTCCGGACTGAGGTCAAGCCCGCGCGCGGTGTGGTCAACCGCCAGGCGCGTGTCCTTGGCGATGTCGGTGCTCCAGCCGTTGAACACGCTGAGCACGCACCATTTTCCAAGCCAGGCATGGACTTCAGGCGCATCCGGCGCACGGCGCGCAGCTTCATTCAGCAGGTCGTGGGATCGCATGAACTGCCGCAACGTGGCGCGGTGCATCAGGCCGATACCGGCGATCAGCAGGCGGTGGTCGTCGATTTCCGGCGGCGAGCGTCCAATGACATGGGTCAGGGCGTCGTCGGCGATGGCACCGCTGATCGAGGTCAGGATGGCGGCAAGCGCTTCGCCGGATCGATCAAGGAACGCGTCATACGGATTTAGGAACTGCCGGGTCCACAGGATGCGACCGGAGCGCGCATCGATCAGGTCGGCGTCGAGCACGATCTCGGACCGGGTCCGCCGCAGGCTGCCGCTGACGCAGAAATCCGCCTTGAGCAGGTCGCGGACATGCGACATGTCCACGCCGGAGCTGTCGACCTGCCGGCAGGACAGATGGCTGATGACATCGAATAATCGCGAACGGCTCAGGGTTCGCGACAATTCCTCTGCAATCCAATCGCCGAACACGGCGTCGGAACGATCACCGCCAATGGCGCGAAACGGCAGGACCGCAACCCCCGGCAGGATGCGCGAGACATGCGGCCGGTCCGTCAGGCTGAACAGGCCGGCGAGCTGGCCAGGATTGTTGCGGATGCCGACCAGCCATTCGTTGAACAGCGGTTCGCGGATCTCGATCCCTTCGAGGAAGAGGCCGGCCTGTAAATGCCCCATGAAGCGCACGCGCGACAGGTCGATGGTCAGTTCGAGATTGTTGCTCGAAAGCACCTCCGAATAGGCCTCTCCCATGATCTGCTTGATGTCGGACAGGGCGCGCCGCAGGCTTTGGCGGCCCGTGTCGTAGCAAGACGCCCCCCAAAGCGTTTCCTGCAGGAAAGCCCGGGTGCGGCGGCCGAACGGAGCCGTCGCCAGCAGGGCGAACAGCGCCTTCTGCTTGGTCCCCGTAATGCAGAATCGTCCGGGCGTCGCGGACTCGACCGAACACGCTCCGAAGAGATTCACGTCAAGGACCTTGCCCACCATGATTGCGTCAGCCCGTCCCACACCAAGAATATGCTAGCATTGCGTAGAATTCCGGGACAAGGCGGCTCACGATTTACTCACGCGCCTCGCGTTATCGACCGCACTAACATGCTTGCATCCATATGCGGGCCCTGCGCCCCGCACGCAGGAGGAAGGCTCGATGTCCGGCCAAACATCAACTGCGCTCGCGCATGTGCGCGATCTGATCGATTTTGTCAGGCACTGGGATACCTATCGTGACGTGGCGCAGACAGCTTCCGGCAGTTCGGCGCTGACGACCGAACAGAAAGCCGTGATCGACTGGTTGATCATGCTGGCCGATCGTGTTGGCCC
>DAOMXN010000008.1:0-41781 GCA_035437025.1 Beijerinckiaceae bacterium
AAGGCGCGCGCCGCGTCATACCAGCGGCCCATGGCCCCCGGCGCGCCTTCCCGCGCCCGCGCCGAACCGAACACCACAAGCGTCGAGGCGATGCGGTGGGCACGCAGGACCTCGTCCGCCTTTTCGAATTCCAGCATGAACCGCGCGCCGCGCGTGCTCGGCCCGAGCAGGAAGTCGGGATCAAGCATGGCGAGGCGATAGGTCGGCGAGGATTTCTGGGCGGAATTGTCCGGCACAGCCTGCTCCGTTCGGAATCGAACGTCAGCACTTTCGCATGGACCGAATTCTGATAGAACCCCGGCCTTGTCTCTTCCAGCCAGTGCCGCCATGACCGACCTTCCCAGCCTGCAAGCCGCCATTCTCGCCGACATCGCCGCAGCAGGCGATGAAGCGGCGCTTGAGTCCGTCCGTGTTTCGGCACTGGGCAAGAAAGGCTCCATATCCCTGCAACTCGCAGGACTCGGCAAGCTCGCTCCGGAGGATCGAAAGTCCGCGGGCGCCGCCATCAATGCAGTCAAGGATGCCGTTGGCGAGGCGCTGTCCGCCCGCAAGTCCGTGCTGAAGGCAGCGGCGCTGGATGCCCGCCTCAAGGCCGAGGCGCTGGACGTGACCCTGCCGGTGCAACCATCGGCTCTCGAGACCGGACGCATCCATCCGATTTCTCAGGTGATCGACGAGCTCACCGCCATTTTTGCCGATCTCGGTTTCGCGGTGGCGGAAGGTCCGGACATCGAGACGGACGATCTCAACTTCACCAAGCTGAACTTCCCGCTCGGCCACCCGGCGCGCGAGATGCACGACACCTTCTTCTTCCCGCCGGACGCCAACGGTGAGCGCAAGCTTCTGCGCACGCACACCTCGCCGGTGCAGATCCGCACCATGCTGGCCCAGAAGCCGCCGATCCGCATCATCGTGCCGGGCCGCACCTACCGCTGCGATTCGGACCAGACCCACACGCCGATGTTCCATCAGGTCGAGGGGTTGGTGATCGACAAGACCGCCAATCTCGGCGAGCTGAAATGGGTGCTGGCGGAGTTCTGCAAGGCCTTCTTCGAAGTGCCGAACGTCACGATGCGCTTCCGACCCTCGTTCTTCCCCTTCACGGAGCCCTCGATGGAGGTGGACATCCAGTGTCGCCGCCAGGGCGGGGAAATCCGCTTCGGCGAGGGAGAGGACTGGCTGGAAATCCTGGGCTGCGGCATGGTGCACCCGAACGTGCTCCGGAACTGCGGCCTCGACCCCGACGAGTACCAGGGCTACGCCTGGGGCATGGGCATCGACCGCATCGCCATGCTGAAATACGGCATGCCTGACCTGCGCCCGTTCTTCGACGCCGACGTGCGCTGGCTCACGCACTACGGGTTCCGCCCGCTCGACCTGCCGACGCTGGCCGGCGGTCTGACGGGCTAGATAATGCGCTTGCGAATGGTGGACGTGACGATCTCGGTCGCGATCACCACAAGGAAGATGACCGCCAGAATCAGGCCGACCTGATCCCAGTAGAGGTTGTTCAGGGCTGAATCGAGCGCAACCCCTATGCCCCCGGCGCCGACCAGTCCGAGCACGGCGCTCTCGCGAATGTTGATGTCCCAGCGCAACAAAGCAACGGACCAGAAGGCCGGCTCGACCTGCGGCCAGTAGCCCTTGGCGAGAATCATCGAGCGCGGTGCTCCTGCCGCCGTCAGCGCCTCGATGGGCCCACGTTGTGCCTCTTCAAGCGCTTCGCCGAACAACTTGCCGATGAAGCCGATGGACCTGAAGGCGATGGACAGAACGCCGGACAAGGCGCCGGGGCCGAAAATCGCCACGAACAGCAGCGCCCAGATCAGCGAGTTAACTGAGCGCGAGGATACGAAGATGAACTGGGCGAGGAAGTTCAGCACGGGGCTTTTCGTGAAATTCCGTGCTGCCAGGAATGAGAGAGGAAGCGCCAGGACAATGGCGAGCATGGTCCCGAGCGTTGCGATGTGAAAGGTCTCGATCAGGGCGTCATGCACCGCCTTGGGATAAAATCCCCAGTCGAAAGGCCACATCCGTTTGAACAGATCGGCCGTCTGCTCGGGAGCGTCGTAGAGAAACTCCGGGATGATATCGATCGTCTTGATCGACCAGACCACGGCGACGGCGGTGACGATTGCCAACATCGAGCGCGCAATTCGCTCGGCGGGACTGAACCGCTGCCATCTGCGTGCCTGATCCGGCGGCGCCTGTGTTTCCTTCACTGGAAGATCCTCCGGATTCGGCCGGAGACAACTTCTGCCAGCATGATCAATGCGATGATGCAGATCAGGATGGTCAGCACGACATCGTAGTCGAAGCGCTGATAGGCGGTGAACAGCGGCGCACCGATTCCTCCCCCGCCAACGATGCCCACCATCGTGGAGTTCCGCAGGTTGGAGTCGAGCTGGTATACGGACAGGCCAACGAAACGGGCCATCACCTGCGGCATGACCGCGAAGATCAGCACGTTCCAGAAGTTCGCGCCCGTGGCCCGCACCGCTTCCACCTGCTTGGCGTTCATCTCCTCGACCACTTCAGCGAAGAGTTTCGAGACAAAGCCCATGGAAGAGACGATCAACGCCAGGATGCCGGCCAGCGCGCCGAACCCGACCGCCTTCACGAACAGGATCGAAACGATCACGGGATGGAAGGAGCGCAGCACGGCGATGAGTCCGCGCGCACTCCAGCTCAACCAGCCTGGCGCAAGGTTACGGGCGGCCATCAGGCCGAGGGGCAGGGACAGGAGCACGCCGAAGAAGGTCGCAAGAACCGCGATCTGGATCGACTCCAGCATGCCTGAGCCGATCAGTTCCAGCTTGTCCGCCTGCATGTTGGGCGGGAACATGCGGTCAAGGAATTTCGCGCCGTTGTCGAGGCCGACGACAAAGCGCGCCCAGGTAAGGTTCAGGATCGACGTGGCATAGAGCGCATAGAGCGCAAGTCCGATCCAGGCGAGCCGGGCCGGCCAGTTGACGGGAAACGCAGGAGGGCGTGGACGGGATGCCGCAAGGCTCACAAAAAGTCCTCGCCGCCGTAGATGTGCTTGAGATGATCGTCCCGCAACCCGTCGGGTGGCCCGTCATAGACCACTTCGCCTCCGGTCATGCCAATGATGCGGCCGGCAAACCGTTTCGCCAGACCCACATTGTGGATGTTGACGATGATCGGAACGCCCCGCTTGTCGGACAGCTCGGCCAGCAGTTCCATGATTTCAACTGATGTTTTCGGATCGAGCGACGATGTCGGCTCGTCGGCCAGCACCAACGCCGGATCCTGCATGATTGCACGGGCGATGCCGACGCGTTGACGCTGCCCCCCGGAGAGAGCGTCGGCGCGCCGGGTGGCGAAGTCCTGGTTGAGACCGACGGCGTCGATGAGATCAAAGGCACGCGCGATGTCTGCCTGCGGGAACCGGCGCAGGAAGGCGCGCCATGCCGGGACATAGCCAAGCCGGCCCGACAACACGTTCTCGATCACTGACAGGCGTTCCACGAGATTGTACTCTTGGAACACCATGCCGATGCGGCGCCGCGCGGCTCGAAGGGGGGCTCCCGAGAGCTTTGCCAGGTCCTGGCCCGCGAACAGGATCTCTCCCGAGGTGGGGTCCACCAGCCGGTTGATGCAGCGGATCAGGGTCGACTTGCCAGTGCCGGAAGGACCGATGATGGCGGTCACTCCCTTGGCGTCTATATCAAGGCTGATATCTTTCAGGACAGGCTGGCCGAGACGATACTCCTTCCGCAGGTTGCGGATGGTCAGCAGCGCCGAATTCATTGCTTGGGCGCCGCCGGCTGTCCTGCGGCGGCCTTGGCGGCTGCTTCTGCTGCCTTTTTGGCGGCAGCATCAGCCTCGCGCTTTGTCTGCGCATCGTAGGCGGCCCTGTTGTACGGCGTTCCCGACTTTTCGGCGACGTCCCGGATGGGCCGCCAGGTGTCCTTGTAAGTCATCGGCAGGAACCGGTCCTCTCCGGCGTATTCCTTCTTCAGTCCCTCATGCCACTTATAGTCCATGAAGCAGGCCGTGATCCTTTTCGCCAGTTCAGGCTTCAGGTCGTGCGGAATGGACCAGGAAGACGTCGGGAACGTCTCGGATTGCCAGATCACGCGCAGGGCATCAGCCTTGACGGCGCCGCGCGCCACCATGCGCTCATAGACGTCCGAGGCAACCGGGGCCATGTCGTAGTCACCGGAGGCGACGCCGAGCACCGACTTGTCGTGCCCGCCCGACATCAGGACCTTGTAATCCTCCTCCGGCTTCAGGCCATTGTCCGGGAAGAACACGCGTGGCGCGAGATTGCCCGAATTCGACGACGGCGAGGTATGCGCGACCTTCTTGCCCTTGAGGTCGGAAAGCGTCTTGTAAGGGCTGTCGGCCTTGACCAGGGCAAAGAGCTTGTAGCCCGAAACGCCCTTGTCGGACCCGATGACAGCGAAGGGCACAGCGCCCGCGAGATTGACGGCGAATCCAACGACGCCCGTGGCGTAACCGGAAATGTGCAGTCGCCCCGAGCGCATTGCCTCGATCTGCGCCGCGTTGTTCTGAACCGGGAAGTAGACGATCCGCTTGCCGGTGCAGCTTCCGAGATAGTCCATGAAAGGCTGGTAGACCGTCTGGTAGACCGCAGGATTTTCCACCGGCGAGTACGCGAAGATGAGCGTTGCCGGATCCTTGTGGCGCGACGGATCGGTCGGCAGGTCCGCAACGAGGTCGTTGTTGGCGTCACAATAGGCCATATCCAGTTGCCCGCGATTGGGGCAGGAATCCTGGGCAAGCGCCGGGAAGGCGGCAGCCACCGCCGCAGCTACAATCATGTTCCGGAACATTGAACGGCTCACTGTTTGGGAGGTGTCGTGGTGGCTGGCTGTGCGGCCTTTGCGGCAGCCTCCGCAGCCTTCTTGGCTGCGGCGTCGGCTTCGCGCTTGGCTTCCGCGTCGTAGGCAGCCTTGTTGTAGGGCGTGCCCGATTTCTCGGCAACGTCGCGCACCACTTTCCAGTCCTTGGCGTAGGCGATCGGCAGGAAGCGGTCGTCGCCGTTGAACTCCTTGGTCATCGCTGGTGTGAAGCGGAAGGAATAGAAGCACTCCTTCAGCTTGGAGGCGAGTTCGGGCTTGAGATCGTGGGCATGGGCGAACGATGATGTCGGGAATACCGGCGAGCGGTAGATGACGCGGAAGTCATCGCCCTTCACTGTGCCCCGCGTCACCATGCGATCGAACACGTCTGAAGCGACGGCAGCCATGTCGTAGTCGCCGGAGTTGACGCCAAGCACCGACTTGTCGTGTCCGCCCGACATCAGCGGCTTGTAGTCGTCGTCGGTCTTCAACCCCTGCTCGGGGAACAGCACGCGTGGCGCCAGATTGCCGGAGTTGGAGGATGGCGAAGTATGGGCGACCTTCTTGCCCTTGAGGTCCGCGAGGGACTTGTAGGGGCTGGATGCCTTGACGATGGCGATCAGGTTGTAGCCGCGCACCTCGTTGCCGAGACCTTTCGCGGCGAAGGGCACGGCGCCAGCCAGATTGACGGCAAACCCCGTCGGTCCTGTGGAAAATCCGGCGAAATGAAGTCGTCCGGACCGCATGGCCTCGATTTCCGCCGAATTGGACTGGACGGGGTAGTAGACAGTCCGCTTGCCGGTGCATTTCTCGAGATGGTCGGTGAAGGGTTTGAAGATGTTGGCATAAACAGCCGGGTCTTCAACCGGCGTATAGGCCCAGACCAGTGTGGAGGGGTCGCGCCATTTCTTCGGGTCGGCCGGGGCGTCAGCGACAAGGTCGTTGTTCGCATCGCAGTAGAGCGTGTCGAGCTGTCCCCGATTCGCGCAGGCGTCCTGCGCCAATGCCGTTACCGAAAGCCCCGCCAGTGCGGTCGCGGTCAGGAACGCACGGATCACGAGCGACTGTTGCATGGTATCCTCCCCACTCGGCGCTGACGCCGAATTGTTCGTTGGCTACCAATCATGCCGAGCCCGGCAGCTAAGTCAACGCCTGTGGGTGGCCTGCCTTGTCAGTCGGCATGACAGCACCGCGGCAGGGCACTCAATCTGCCTTTGACAGACGCCGGTGTTGGCTTCATCGTTGAGGAAATCAAACGTTCTCGGGAGGCATTAGATCATGATCAGCCGCAGAGTCGCACTTGCAGCCGCCGCACTGTCGGTAGCGCTTGCTGGCGCAGCCCATGGTCAGGCCCCCTCCGGCAAGGTCACCGTGGTGACGTCCTTTTCGAAGGAGGTCACGGATCCCTTCAAGGCGGCGTTCGAGAAGGCGTTTCCAGGGACGACTCTCGAAGTCCAGAACCGGAACACGAACGCCGGCGTCAAGTTCATCGAGGAAACCAAGTCCAACAACGGCGTCGACCTGTTCTGGGCTTCCGCGCCGGACGCGTTCGAGGTGCTCAAGGCCAAGGGTCTGCTGGAGGCCTACAAGCCGAAGGCGGACGGCATTCCGGACAAGATCGGCCATTTCCCGATCAACGATCCGCAAGGCTTCTATTCGGGCTTTGCGGCTTCCGGCTACGGCATCATGTGGAACGATCGGTATGTGAAGGCCAACAAGTTGCCTGAGCCGAAGGAGTGGGAGGATCTCGCGACGGCGCCGTACTTCGACCATGTCTCGATGGCCGCGCCCTCGCGCTCGGGCACAACGCATCTGACGATCGAGGCGATCCTCCAGTCAGCAGGCTGGGAAAAGGGATGGGGCATCGTCAAGGCCTTCTCGGGGAACCTGCGCGGCGTCACCGAACGGTCCTTCGGCGTGCCTGATGCGGTCAATTCCGGCCAGGTCGGCTATGGCATTGTCATCGACTTCTTCGGCTTCTCGGCACAGGGCGCGGGTTTTCCGGTCAAGTTTGTCTACCCCTCTTTGTCAACGATCGTTCCGGCGAATATCGGCGTGGTGAAGAACGCGCCGAACGCGGCGGGAGCCAAGGCGTTTGTCGACTTCATCCTGTCGGAGCCGGGGCAGGCCATTCTGTTCGACCCCAAGATCCGTCGACTGCCGGTACGCACCGCGTCCTACGCCAAGGCCCCCGCCGGCCTGCCGAATCCGTTCGAATTCAAGTGGCTTGCCGATCCGAAGTCGAAATTCGACGTCGAAAAATCGGAAAAGCGCTTCGCCGCCGTCGATGCGCTCTACGATCAGCTTGTCACCTTCCAGCACGAGGCGCTGAAAGCGGCGACCAAGGCCATTCATGACGCCGATGCTGCCATCGCGCGCAAACCCAGTCCGGAGGCATCGCGCCTTGTCGCGGAAGCGCGCGCCTTGGTTGCCCGGATGCCTGTGAGCGAAGCGGAGGCGGCAAGCCCGGAAATGGCGGCTGCTTTCACAGGCGGCAAGGAGAAAGGGCCGCGCCAGGCGGAACTCGAGCAGAAATGGGCGGCTTACGCCAAGGAGAATTACGCGGCAGCGCTGGCGAAGGCGCAGGCTGCCCAGCAGGCGGCAAAGTGACGGCGGCTCTCCGCGCGCAACGGACGGATGCACTCGACTGCCAGACGTGGAGCGGGGAGGCCGGCTAGTGTCAGGCAGCGCTTTTCCTGTCCAGGGCGCGGGGCGCGGGATTGCTTCGCCCGGCCTGGCGCTGTTGGCCCTGCTCATCGGGTTGTTTCTTGCCGCCTTTCTGGTGATCCCGGTTGTTACGGTCATTTTCGTCGCCTTCCAGCCCAAGGGATCTACTGGCTTCACGCTGATCAATTTCGTCGATTTCTTCTCGACCGATCTGTTTCGGCGGTCGTTCTGGAACTCTGCCTACGTCTCGTTGATGTCGGTGGTGATCGCTTCGCTGCTAGCCCTGCCGCTCGCCTACTACACGACACGGTTCGAGTTTCGGGGCGCCGCATTGGTGCAGACGCTCGGCGTCATTCCGCTGATCATGCCGCCCTTCGCCGGTGCGGTGGCGATGCAGCTCCTGTTCGGGCGCAACGGCACCGTCAATCTTCTGCTCGACGATTGGTTCGGCTTCAAGGTTCCGTTCATGGAGGGGTTGAACGGCGTCATCTTCGTGGAAGCGGTGCACTATTTCCCCTTCATCCTTGTCAATCTGTCGACGTCGCTGCGCAATATCGACCGCGCCATGGAAGAGGCGGCGCAAAACCTGGGCTGCTCCGGTTTTCGGCTGTTTCGCCGTATCGTCTTTCCGCTCGCCATGCCGGGCTATGTTGCCGGCGCCTCGCTGGTATTCATCAAGGTGTTCGACGACCTGGCGACGCCGCTCCTGCTCAACGTCAAGGACATGCTCGCACCGCAGGCCTACCTGCGCATCACCTCGGTCGGCCTCGCCGATCCGATGGGTTATGTCATCTCGGTTGTCCTGATCGTCGCTTCGTTGCTGGCTATGTGGCTGTCGACCCTTGCACTCAGGGGAAAGGACTACGCTACCGTGCAACGCGGCGGTGGCGGAACAGTGAAGCGGCCGCTCCGTGGCATCGACCGCGTGCTCGCCTATGGCGCCATTACGGTGGTGCTGGTGCTGGTGCTGGCACCGCATGTAGGCCTGTTCCTGCTTTCGATCGCGACGATCTGGTCATTCGCTCCCTTGCCGGACGGGTACACCGCTGCGCACTATGCAAGGGTGCTTTCCGAGAGCGGACAGTACATCACCAATACGCTGATCTATGCCGGTCTCGCGGGACTGATCGACGTGGTGATTGGCTCGGCCATCGCGTATCTCGTGCTGCGCACCGGCATGCCGGCCGGCCGCTGGCTTGATTATGTCGCGACGGCTGCGCTGGCCGTGCCGGGCGTCGTACTGGGCATTGGCTTCCTGCGCACGTATTTCGGGGTCACCTTGCCCTCCGGCCAGTCGCTGGCGGCCTTCTGGGGCATGATCGTCCTGGCGCTGGCTATCCGCCGGCTGCCCTATGCGCTGCGCGCCTGCATGGCGGCGATGCAGCAGATCTCAGTCAGTCTGGAGGAAGCAGCGCAAAACCTCGGCGCGACACGGTCGCGTACGGTGCGCCGCATCGTCATGCCGCTCATGCTCTCCGGCGTGGCTGCAGGGTTCGTCACCAGTTTCGCGACGGCGGCCGTTGAATTGTCCGCCACGATGATGCTGGTGCAGACCCAATCGGATGCCCCGCTCGCGTACGGTCTTTATGTATTCATGCAGTCGCCGGCCGGGCGTGGCGCAGGTGCCGCGCTTGGCGTCATCGCCGTGGTGATCGTAGGCCTGTCCACCTACGTTTCCAATCGCCTGGTTGAACGCGACATGGCGGCCAGATCGGAGGCGAAGGAATGACTGCGCTACTTCAGCCCGTCGGTATCGATGTTGAAGGCGTTGACCTTGCTTTTGGCGCGACCCAGGTGCTTCGCAATGTCAGTCTATCGGTACACCCGGGCGAGTTCTTCGCCTTTCTTGGTCCATCCGGCTGCGGCAAGACCACGCTGCTTCGTTTGATTGCCGGCTTCAACGTCGCCCAGAAGGGGCGCGTGCTGATCGGTGGGCGTGATGTCACGGCGCTGCCTCCCTGGCGCCGGGATGTCGGCATGGTGTTTCAGAGCTATGCGCTGTGGCCCCACATGAGCGTTGCCCGCAATGTCGCCTTCGGGCTCGAGGAGCGGCGACTGCCGCGCTCTGAAGTCGCCGGGCGCGTCGATGAGGCGCTCGATCTGGTCGGGCTGCGTCACCTGAAGGATCGCAAGCCGTCGCAGCTGTCCGGCGGGCAGCAGCAGCGCGTGGCGTTGGCCCGCACCATCGCCGTTCGACCGCAGGTGCTCTTGCTCGACGAGCCTTTGTCCAATCTGGACGCCAAGATGCGTGTCGAGGTGCGGCGGGAATTGCGCGAGCTCCAGCAAAGGCTGAAGCTTACGACTATTTTCGTGACGCACGATCAGGAGGAGGCCAATACAATCTGCGACCGCATCGCGGTCATGAGCGAAGGGATCGTCCAGCAGGTGGGTGCGCCGATGGACCTCTACGACCGGCCGGCCAACCTGTTCGTCGCCGGCTTTCTGGGAACGGCAAATTTTCTAGAGGAAGGCGGCCGAAAGGTCATGGTTCGCCCGCAGAATGTGCAGCTGGGTGCCGAAGCCGCGACAGGCGCTTTCATGATCTCGGGCGCCATCGTCCACCGCGAATTCCAGGGTGCGACCATGCGCTATGTCCTTGAGACAGAGCGGGGGCCGCTGATCGTCGACGAGCCTTATGATCCGGGCCGATCTCCCTACGCCGTTGGATCACAGGTGAACGCCGCGATCCGTCCTGAGCGCCTTGTGGCGGTTGCCTGATTGGGCGCTCCGCAGAGCACGAAAACATCGTGTGATCTCTCGGCCAGACCGGGCGTACTGACGTTCGAGCGAAGTACCGCATTCAGAGAAGAGTGGATCAACGCGTCGAAACACCCGTCACCTCAAGTGCGAGTTCGAAGGTCATGAGGACCGGGTTGGCGCCTCTTTGCAGGCGGCCCCGCTCAACGCGACCGCTGAAATCGATCAACCCCACGTCGATGGTGGCGACAGGCAGGCCATTTGTCCCTGGAGCAATGCTGCCGCGTTCGATGAACACCTCGGTGGCGAAATTCGTGACCTCACGTCCGTCATCGAAAAGCGCGCCGATGGTCGAGCCGACGCCGCCCCGAATGCGTGCATGCGCTATGGCATGCCGCACACAGTAGTCTTCGATGGCACGGTGCAGGTCGACATTGGGGTGTACACGCAAGGCATGGGCGGTTCGATCATGACCAGGAGCCGATGCAGCCGCCGGCCCCGGCACGGTGAAATTGATTTCGGGATCAAGGCGCCATGTGAAGGTGGCGCCGGTCAGGGCCAGCGCCTCGACCTGTGCCGGCTCGGCCAGCAGCGTTTCCTCCGGCAGGAGATGGCCTCCGCCTTGCTTTCCGTCCTGCTCGCGCCAAAGGGCGTGGGCATGAAAGAAGGGGCTCTGGTCCCGTAGCCCGAACGTCATCGCCCCGGCCGCCAGCCGCGTCATGCCAGCCGGGCGGAAGACCGGGCTGTAGAAGGCTGCATGCCGACCGTTTTCTGCCAGCGCGGGCATGACGTAACCGAACGGTCCAAGCGCGAGATCCCGGAGATCGACGACGCCGGAATCATGCCCCGTCCTGGCAAGAGCGCGCCGCACGGCTTCGAGCAGCGGCAACCCTGCCGGCAGGTCAAGCGTGAGCGCTGTTCCCTGCGCCGGCGCCGCCGAAACGCGCGCCGCGATGGCCGCACCAGGTTGTCGAACATAGCCGGGGCGTGCCACGTCAGATCCTGATCAACTGTTCCGGCGTCAGCAGGCCGCGGGCTTCGAGTTCGTCACGCACCATGCGTTTGGGTACCTTGCCGTATCCGGATTTTGGCAGGGCCTCGAAAAAGAACACCCGCTTGGGCATCTTGTAGCGCGTGACCTTTGGCGTGAGGAAGGCGACGATCTCGTCCTCGGTCACGCACTGACCGTCACGGAGCACGCAGACCGCTATGCCCGTCTCGCCCCAGAGCGGGTCGGGCACGCCGACAATGGCGACTTCCGCAATGGCCGGATGCATCAGGATCTTTTCCTCGATCTCGCGCGGATAGACATTGGAGCCGCCGGATATGTACATGTCCGAGGCCCGGCCCGTGATGTAGACATAGCCCTGTTCGTCCAGGTGACCGAGGTCGCCGGTGCGGAACCAGCCGTCGCGGAATGCCTTGGCATTGGCTTCGGGATTATCGTAGTAGCCGGCAAAGACGGCCGGACCAATCACGCAGATTTCGCCAGTCTCGAATGGCTTGAGTTCCCGCCCTGCGTCGTCCTGGATCGAGACCTGCATCCCGGTGCGCTCGAAACCGCAGGTGCCGATACGTGCCGCCGGTCCATCCGCTTCGTCGTGCAGCCGGGCGGGCAGGAAGGTAATGTTGCCCGTGACTTCGCCCAACCCGAAGTATTGCACGATGCATTTGCCGAGCGCGCGCAGCGCCGTCTTCTGATCCTCCCGGTACATCGGAGCGCCTGCGTAGATCACGTGTTTGAGCGACGAATGATCATAGGTCCGGGCGGCCGGATGCTCCGCCAGCATCTTGAGGATGGTCGGCACCGTGAACATGTTGGTGATCCGGTGCTCCTGGATCAGCCGGAAGGCCTCCGGAATGTCGAAGCGTTCGCTGGGCAGCAGGATCGTCGGGGCGCCACGTGCCGCAATGTCGAGTTGATGAACACCGGCTCCATGGCTGAGCGGCGCGACAACCAGCGAGGCATCGTCCTCGGTAGCGCCCGGCAGGAGGTCAGCAAGGTGGTTTGTGATGACGAAGGCCATCTGGCCATGGGTCAGGACGGCCGCCTTGGAACGGCCGGTGGTGCCGGACGTGAAGAAGAACCAGCAGGGATCGTCGTGGTCGACCGGAGCATTCTCGAGCACGGCTCCGCCATGCCGCGCGATGGCCGCGCCCACGGTCGTTTCGCCGAAGCTGGCAGAGCCACCCATACGCCAGATGAAGTCGACGTTAGCGGCCCGGTGGGCGATCATGGCGGCATGGTCGGGAAAGTCGCCGTGGCAGAGGAATGCCTTGGCGCCCGAGAAGGTCGCGAGATAGACGATTTCCTCCGGCAGCAGACGAAAGTTGGTCGGGACCCAGACCGCGCCGAGCCGGAAGCAGGCGAACATCGAGAAGTACATCTCGGCGCAGTTCTTCGAATGCACCAGCACCCGGTCGCCTTTGGCGATACCGCGGGCCGCCAGCGCGCTCGCAAGCGCCGTCACCGCCCCGTCAATGGCGTGCCAGGACCAGCTTTCATCCCCATGGATCAGGCCTCGATGGTCCGGCAGCCGGCGACGGTTCTGGGTGAGGATATGGGCGAGGTTCATGACACGCCGCGAGCATCGCGGAACGCCGCCCGCAGGAGCGCTACCCTTGGTCATGCGCAGGATTCCGAAGGTTCTAGGGAGCCAGGACGCTGGCGCCTGGCGCCATCATGGCAAAGCCATGGTGCACGGGCAATGGGCGATTCAGCTCCCCCGCGCCGCCGCCTTTTGCGCACCTTCGACAATCAGGTCGGTAGCCAGGTCCGCGTAGGCCTCGCGGGTGATCGGTCCATCCTCGCGAAACCACATGTAATGCCAGTTCAGCATGCCGAAAAGACTCATGGTGACAGGCTTGATCAGTGCCGATCGTTTCTCCAGCGACGGCACTGCGGCTGCGACCGCTGCGGAAAACCTGCGCACCAGAACCCTTTCGAGTTCAACCAGTTCCTCGGCCCGAGGCTTCGGGAGCTTCTTCAATTCGTTGATCTGGATCTGGTGCTCATGGTCAGCGTCGCGATAGCAGTCGAGCAAGGCGCCAACCAGTGCGCGGAGCCGTGCGCGGGGCGAGCCGCCAGCGGGCGGCAGTGTCGCCGCCACCAACTCTTCCAGATGCTCGCGAATGATGGCCACGAGCAGCTGCTCCTTGGTGTCGTAATAATGGTACAGGAGCGCCTTCGAGATGGAGCATTCCGCCGCGATATCCGCCATCGAAGCCCGGTCATAGCCATCCCGCGCAAACAGGCGCGCGCTTGCCTTCAGAATGGCCTTGCGCTTGTCACCGTAGTCGGCGGCCAATGGTCGCGCCATCGCGTCAGACCTTCGGGCGATTGTCGATGATGCGACGCGCCTTGCCGGCGGAGCGCTCGACAGCACCAGGATCGCCAACGTTGATCCTGGTTGAAACACCGATCGTCGACTTGATCATGTGAGCAAGCCGCGCCGCCGCTGCCTTGCGATCCTGATCCGTCACGGAGCCGTCGCGCGCCTCCAGCTTGATCTCCATCTGATCCATGCGGCCTTCGCGCGTCAGCACGATCTGGTAATGGGCCGACAATTCGGGAATTGCGAAAAGCTTTTCCTCGATCTGGCTCGGGAAGACGTTGACGCCGCGCAGGATCATCATGTCGTCGGAGCGACCTGTCACCTTTTCCATGCGCCGCATGGAGCGCGCTGTGCCGGGCAGCAGACGCGTGAGGTCGCGCGTGCGGTAGCGGATAACCGGCATGGCCTCCTTGCTGAGGGAGGTGAAGACAAGTTCGCCCATCTCGCCGTCCGGGAGCACCTGACCGGTCTCGGGATCGATGATCTCGGGATAGAAGTGATCTTCCCAGATGTGCAGCCCGTCCTTGCTCTCGACGCATTCGTTGGCGACGCCGGGGCCCATCACCTCGGACAGGCCGAAGATGTCGACCGCGTCCATGTCGAAGGCCTGCTCGATCTCCTGCCGCATGGCATTCGTCCATGGCTCGGCGCCAAAGATACCGACCTGCAGGGAGGTCGCGCGCGGGTCGATCCCGACGCGCCGGAACTCGTCGAGGATCGCCAGCATGTAGCTCGGCGTCACCATGATGATCTCAGGCTTGAAGTCGGCGATGAGTTGCACCTGCCGCTCGGTCATGCCCCCCGAGATCGGCACGACGGTGCAGCCCAGCTTTTCGGCGCCGTAATGTGCGCCGAGCCCGCCGGTGAACAGGCCGTAGCCATAGGCGACATGCACCATCATGCCGGGCCGACCTCCAGAAGCGCGGATCGAGCGCGCCATCACGTCGGACCAAACGGCGATATCGCCGAGCGTGTAGCCGACCACTGTCGGCTTGCCGGTCGTTCCCGATGAGGCATGGACGCGGGCCACCTTATCCCGCGGGACGGCAAACATTCCGAAGGGGTAGTTGTCGCGCAGATCCGCCTTGGTGGTGAAGGGAAACCTGGCGAGGTCCGAGAGGGACTTCATATCGTCAGGGTGCACGCCTGCCGCCTCGAACTTCTTCCGATAGGCCGGCACGTTGTCGTAGGCATGCCTCAGCGACCATTTCAGTCGCTGCAACTGCAATCCGGTGATCTCGTCCCGCGACGCGACCTCAATTGGGTCGACCATGGGCTTGTAGCTGTTCTTGATGATCATGCTCCCCTCCCTGATCCCCTCAGGAAACGATGATGACGCC
Organism: Beijerinckiaceae bacterium; assembly: GCA_035437025.1. Taxonomy (GTDB): domain Bacteria; phylum Pseudomonadota; class Alphaproteobacteria; order Rhizobiales; family Beijerinckiaceae; genus JAIUNP01. Next base: position 14,872 of record DAOMXN010000008.1, read on the forward strand.
GGGGAAAAACTCCCCTTTTATGGTGCGCGAGTTGCCACGAAACACGGCAATCGTTGCCCCCGCCTGGTTCTGCACCGCGATGTCATAGATGCCCGACCGCCCTGTGCGCGAGACCTCGGTGCCGGTCGCGGTCAGCACATCGCCCAGTCTTGCCGCGGCGATGTAGGTAATGGCGCAGCTCTGCGCGACCGTGCGGGCATTGTAGGTGTTGCAGGCGAAGGCGAAGGCGGAATCGGCCAGGGTGAAGATGTAGCCGCCGTGGCAGATGCCGTGTCCGTTCACCATCGTCTCGGTGACGGGCATGGTCAGGACGGCGCGGCCAGCGGACACGGCGCCGAGTGCCATGCCGAGGGTTCGGCTGGCCTTGTCTTCCGCCCACATGGCGTCGGCGCAGGCCCTGGCCAGTTCGTTCGCAGTCATGGATTGCATGGTAACCTCAAGGACGTCCGGTGAAGTTCGGCTTGCGCTTGTCCATGAACGCGCGCACGCCCTCGGCATAGTCGGCGGAAACCCCCGCACGCCGCTGGGTATCGCGTTCCAGATCGAGCTGCTGATCAAGCGTGTTTGCGTGGGAGGCCTGCAAGGCCCGCTTTGCCAGTCCGATGCCATAGGTCGGAGCTTGGGCGAGGCGAGCGCACAGCGCATGTGCGTCGGCCATCAATTGCGCGTCATCCACGGCTTTCCAGATCATGCCGATGCGTTCAGCTTCTTCCGCCTTCACAGGTTCGGCCAGCAGCACCAGGGCTTTGGCGCGTGCCTCGCCAACCAGCCTGGGCAGGAACCAGGTGCCCCCGGAATCGGGTACCAGGCCGATCCTGGAAAAAGCCTGCAGAAAGCTCGCCGAGCGCGCCGCAAGCACGATGTCGCAGGCCAGCGCGATGTTGGCGCCGGCACCGGCCGCGATGCCGTTGACGGCGCAGACGACCGGCTTGTCCATGCCGCGTATGGCGCGCACGAGCGGATTATAAAAAGCCTCGATGGTCCGCCCCAGATCGGGTGCATCGCCACCCTCGCCCTGGACACGATCGGACAGGTCCTGGCCCGCGCAAAACCCGCGACCCGCACCGGTCAGCAGCACGGCCCGGCATGCGGGATCCGCAGCGGCGTGATCGACAGCCGACTTTAGCAGACGGTGTTGTGCCTCATTGAAGGAATTGAGCCGATCCGGACGATTCAGGGTCAGCACGCGGTAGCCCGCGCAATCCTCTACCAGGACCGGATCAGTCATGTCGTCCTCCCTATCAGGCCGTCGCAGGGCAGCCGGTGTTTGACGCCAAATTAGACTTGACTGACCGGTCAGTCAATGAATAATGCACAACGCTGCGAGGAGGCCTGTCCGCTAGGAGACGGTGCCCGCGCGACAGGGAGGGTTTGCAATGCCGGCTTTGTTCGAAAAGCATCGTCCGCTCTTGGAACAGGCAATTGCTGCCGCGCGTTCACGCGCAAACTGGTCAGCCTATCCGGAATCCCAGTCGCCCAAGATCTATGGCGAAGACGCCAAGGCCAATGCAGACAATGCCTTCGAAGCCCTGAAGGGCAAACCGTTCGACCTTCCCGGCCACCCCGGTGGGAAGCATGTGGGCGGCGAAGTCTCGCCCTACGGCTTTGCCCTGGGCGTTACCTACCCTCAGGCGGAAGTGGACGTCCTCGTCGCGGCTTCGAAGGCGGCGGGCGCCAAGTGGGGCGCCGCCAGCCCGGAAGAGCGGGCCGGGGTTCTTCTGGAGATCATTGCCCGCATCAACAGGGCGTCGTTCCTGATGGCGCATGCGGTGATGCATACGTCTGGTCAGGCTTACTCCATGGCCTTCCAGGCTGGCGGCCCGCATGCGCAGGACCGCGCACTGGAGGCTGTCGCCTACGCTTTCGACGAGATGAGCCGGGTGCCGGGCGCCGTGCGTTGGTCAAAGCAGACCGGCAAGGACCAGGTCACCACGCTGGACAAGACCTTCCGAATCGTGCCGCGCGGCGTGGCGCTGGTCATCGGCTGCGCCACGTTTCCGACCTGGAACACCTATCCCGGCATGTTTGCTTCGCTTGCGACCGGCAATACGGTCATCGTCAAGCCGCATCCAGGAGCGATCCTGCCGCTGGCCCTGACGCTAGGGATTGCTCGCGAGGCATTGGCGGAAGCCGGCTTTGATCCGAACGTGGTCCTGCTGGCTCCCGATACGATTGATCGGCCGCTGACCAAGGAATTGGCGCTGCATCCCGGCATCGGCATCATTGACTTCACCGGATCGCCGGTATTCGGAGCCTGGGTGCGTGAAAACGCGAAGGGCAAGCTGGTCTATACCGAGGAGGCGGGTCTCAATTCCATCGTCATCGCCTCGACCGACAACTTCAGGGCGATGGCGACGAACATCGCCTTCTCCCTGACACTCTATTCCGGGCAGATGTGCACGGCGCCGCAGAACATCTTCGTTCCGGCTGGAGGCATCGAAACGGATCAGGGCCACAAGAGCTTCGATGAGGTGGCGGACGCGATCAAGTCCGGTATCGACAAGCTGCTGGCCGATCCCGATCGTGCGTCGGCGTTTCTCGGCGCGGTACAGAGCGAGGCGACGGCTCAGCGGGTGAAAGAGGCCGCGAAACTCGGCCGTGTCGTGCGGTCATCGGACAGCCCGGTTTATTCCGCCGCGCCAGGCGCGCGGACCGCGAGCCCGATCATTCTTGCTGTTGATGCGGCAGACGAGCCGGCTTACATGGCCGAACGCTTCGGGCCGATTTCGTTTGTCATCGCCGTCAGGGACGGGGGCGACGGCATCGCGAGGGCTGCCGCGGCCGCCAGGCAACATGGCGCGATCTCGGCCGCGCTTTACGCCACGGACGAGGCCACCATTGACAGGGCGATCGGTGCATTCGCCGAGGCTGGCGTGACCTTGTCAATCAACCTCACTGGCGGCGTCTTCGTGAACCAGAACGCCGCGTTCTCGGACTTCCACGTCACGGGCGCCAATCCTGCGGGCAACGCCTGCCTGACGGACGCGGCGTTCGTGTCGAACCGTTTTCGTGTTGTCGGCACAAAACGGCAAGTCGCCGCCTGAATTTCATGGCGGGAACGCCCCGCGCATGTTTGACTGAAAAGAAGCCCTAAGAAGGAGGAATTCATGACCAGGTTGAAAAGACTCATCGGGGTGGGTGTGGTTGCTTCCACCGCCATCCTCGCCGCCGCCGCGGCGCAGGCGCAGATCAAGATTGGCGCCGTCTTGTCAGTGACCGGCCCCGCCTCGTTCCTCGGAGACCCGGAAAAACGGACCCTCGATATCTATGTTGAGCAGATCAACGCGGCCGGCGGCATCAACGGCCAGAAGATCGAAATGAAGGTCTATGACGATGCCGGCGATGCAAATGCCGCGCGCACCTTCGCCACGCGCCTTGTGGAAGAAGACAAGGTCATGGCTGTGATCGGCGGTTCCACCACGGGCACCACCATGGCCATGATGCCGGTGTTTGAAGATGCCAAGGTGCCGTTCATCTCGCTTGCCGGCGCAGTTCAGATCATCCAGCCGGTTCGCAAGTTCACTTTCAAGACGCCCCACACCGATACCATGGCCTGCGAGAAGATCTTCCAGGATCTGAAGGCGCGCAATCTGACGACGATTGCCATGATCTCCGGCACCGACGGATTCGGCGCCTCGATGAAGGCGCAGTGCGAGGCGGTTGCTGGCAAGTCCGGCATCACCATCGCGCACCAGGAGAGCTTCGGTCCGCGAGACACCGACATGACGCCGCAGCTGACCAACATCAAGGGCAAGGCCGGCGTGCAGGCGGTCGTCGTTCCCGGCTTCGGCCAGGGACCGGCTATTGTCACCCGCAACTATCGTCAGCTCGACATCAAGCTGCCACTCTACCATTCACACGGCGTGGCCTCGAAGCAGTTCATTGATCTCTCCGGACCCGCTGCCGAGGGTGTTCGCCTTCCGGCTGCCGCCCTGCTGGTAGCGGAAAAGCTGCCGGACTCCGATCCGCAGAAGAAGGTCGTGGTTGACTACAAGGCCACGTATGAAAAGCGCACCGGCCAGCCCGTTTCCACCTTTGGGGGCCATGCCTACGACGGGCTCATGATTCTCGTCGATGCGATCAAGCGTGCGGGGTCGGCCAATGCTGAAAAGGTCCGTGACGCGATTGAGTCGACGAAGGGCTATGTTGGCACCGGCGGGATCGTGAACATGTCGCCGACCGACCACATGGGCCTCGATCTCTCAGCGTTCCGCATGCTGGAGGTTAGCCGGGGCGAGTGGACTCTGGTTCAGTAGGAACCAGGTCGCTATCGGCGCGACGGCGAGGACAAGACAGGCACCCCGGACCGGTCCGGGGTGCCTGCAAGCCCTGCGCCTCGAGCCGCGCAGTTGCCGCCCGGCCGCGTGAGGGATTGCCAGCCTGAGCGACTGCCTGCCCTCCGTGTTCGCCAAACTCCGGACCAGCGCCATGCCTGAACTGATGCAGTTCGTTTTCTCTGGACTGACCGTGGGCGCGGTCTACGCGCTGGTCGCGCTTGGGTTCACGCTGATCTACAACGCTTCGGACGTGGTGAATTTCGCCCAGGGCGAATTCGTGATGCTCGGCGGCATGATCACCGTGTTCCTCGGGCTTGCCGGTCTCTGGCTGCCGCTGGCTGCCATGCTGGCCATTATTCTTACGGTTTTCGTCGGTCTGGCGCTCTACAAGCTTGCCATTGAACCGGCGCGCGGCGCTGCCGCCGTGACGCTGATCATCATCACCATCGGCGCCTCGATTTTCCTGCGTGGCATTGCGCAGATCGTTTTCGACAAGCGCTTCCACGCCCTGCCGCACTGGTTCGGACAGCAACCCCTGAAATTCGGCGGTGCGTCCATCCTGCCGCAGAGCCTTGTCGTTCTGGCGGGCGCACTGGTCATCGTCGTGCTGCTCTATGGGTTCTTCGAACGTACCCTGTTCGGCAAGGCCGTGCTCGCCACGGCCGCCAACCGGCTGGCCGCGCGGCTCGTTGGGATAAATACCGACGTGGTCGTCGGCTTTTCCTTTGCGGTATCGGCCGCCATCGGTGCGATTGCCGGGCTGCTTGTCGCCCCGATCACGCTCACGAGCTATGATGTCGGAACCTTGCTGGCGCTTAAGGGGTTCGCCGCCGCCATGCTGGGGGGCATGGGCAATCCGGTCGGGGCCGTCGTCGGTGGTCTTGTTGTCGGCCTCCTGGAATCGCTGGCCGCCGGGCTGATTTCCTCGAAATACAAGGACGCCATCGGCTTTATCGTCATATTGTTCGTGCTCTTCGCGATGCCCAACGGACTGTTGGGCAAAACGAAAGTGGAGCGCGTGTAATGCAGCGGTTCCTTTCCCATCGCCTCACCGTCGTTGTCGTGCTGGCGCTGATTGTAGCGCTGCTGCCGCTGGTGTTTCCATCCGCCTACTACTACCGCGTCGCCGGGCAGGTCTTCGTCTTCGGGCTTGCCGCCATCGGGCTGAACCTGCTGATGGGCTATGCCGGTCAGGTCAGTCTCGGGCATGCCGGATTCATGGGCATCGGCGCCTATGCGGCAGCGATCGGACCCGCACAGACCGGGACACCTGTCTGGTTCTGGGTGGTGGCCGGCTCGGCGTTGTCCGGCCTGATCGCCTGGGTTGTCGGGCGGCCGATCCTGAAGTTGCGTGGCCACTACCTGGCGGTGGCGACCCTGGGCTTTGGCATCCTCCTTTTCATGGTCTTCACCAACGAATCGCGCTGGACCGGAGGGCCGGATGGGATGCCGGTGCAAAGGCTCGAACTCTTCGGCTGGCGCGTCCGAACCGGCATCGAGTGGTACTGGGTCAGCGGCGTGCTCCTGGTGCTTGGCGCCTGGGTTGCCGGCAATCTGGTGGACAGCCCCACCGGCCGCGCCATGCGCGCGATCCACGACAGCGAGGTCGCTTCTCGATCTGCCGGCATCGACGTGGCCAGACAAAAACTCACGGCCTTCGTGATATCCGCCGTCTATGCCTCTGTCGCCGGTGCTTCCTTTGCGCTGATGAACGGGCATCTGACGCCGGATGTGTCCTCGTTCCTTCGCTCGGTGGAACTTGTGACGATGGTCGTGGTTGGCGGCATGGGCTCGATCTTCGGCTCGCTGGTCGGGTCGGCCGTGCTTGTCGTTCTGCCGCAGGCGCTCACGGTGTTTCATGACTACGAACACGCCATTCTTGGCCTCATGATCATGCTGTTCATGATCTTCCTGCGGGAAGGCATCGTGCCATCCCTGGCCCGGCGTTTTGGCCGGAGGAGCGCATGAGCAAGCTGCTTTCCGTTTCCGACCTGTCGATTTCTTTCGGCGGCGTGCAGGCCGTGGATGGCGTTTCGTTCGAGGCGCGGACCGGCGAAATCTATGCGATCATCGGACCGAACGGAGCGGGCAAAACGACCCTGTTCAACATGGTTTCGGGCGTTTACCGGCCGGACCGCGGACGGGTGATGCTGGACGGACAAGACGTGACGGAGCTTGAGCCTGATCGGCTCTGCCGGCTCGGCCTGTCGCGCACCTATCAGAATCTGCAGATATTTTTCCGCCTGACCGCGGCCGAGAACGTCATGGTCGGCCGTCACCGGCATGAGAGCGCCAACGTGCTGGCGCACTTGCTGGCGCTGCCCTCGGTCGCGCGCCAGAACCGCGAGACGCGCCGCAATGCGGTCGCCCTGCTGGCGCGCATCGGCATGGAGCGCTATGCCGATACGCCAGCCGGTTCCATGCCGTACGGCGCCTTGAAGCGTCTCGAAATTGCCCGGGCTCTGGCCACCGAGCCACGTTTCCTGCTTCTGGATGAGCCGGCCGCCGGCTGCAACCCGGTCGAAACGGATGAGGTCGAGGCGGTGATTCATGCCATCGCCAAGGACGGCGTCGGGGTCGTCTTGGTCGAGCATGACATGAAGCTTGTCATGCGGATTTCGGATCGCATCCTGGTGCTGGAGCAGGGCCGTCCTCTGGCGGAAGGGCAGCCGCGGGATATTCGGGAGAATCCGGCTGTAATGAAAGCCTACCTCGGTGAGCATGGCGCGCGGGAGGCAGCTCGTGCTTGAAGTCGCGAACCTGACGTCATCCTATGGCCGCATCGAGGTGTTGCACGGCGTTTCGCTGACCGTCGCGGCGGGCGAGATTGTCACCATCGTTGGCGCAAACGGGGCAGGAAAGACGACGCTCCTGCGCGCTATATCCGGTGTCCAGCCGATCACCGCCGGCACGATTTCCTTCGAAGGACGCCTGATCCAGTCGATTGCCGGACATGATCGGGTCGGCCTCGGCATTGCCCAGGTGCCGGAAGGACGCCAGGTGTTTGCCCCGCTCAGTGTTGAGGACAATCTCCGCCTCGGGGCATGGAGTCGCCGGGGCGCGGATGTTCTGGACGACATCGAGCGCGCCTATGCGATGTTTCCGGTCCTGAAGGAGAAGCGCCACCAGCATGCCGGCGCCCTGTCCGGTGGCCAGCAGCAGATGCTGGCTATCGGCCGAGCTCTCATGTCCAAGCCGAAGCTCATCGTGCTGGACGAACCCTCGATGGGATTGGCGCCCATTCTCGTCGATCAGATCTTCGGGGTCATTCGGGCGTTCAAGCAGGCCGGGCAAACCGTGCTACTGGTGGAGCAGAATGCCTTTGCCGCGCTTTCGATCGCCGACCGCGGCTATGTCCTGGAGACGGGTCGTATCGCCCTGAGCGGACGGGGCGCCGATCTGGTGCGCGACGAACGGGTGCGTGCTACCTATCTGGGTCAGTAGACACCCAGTCCATGGCCGCACCAACACAAGAGGACTTCCATGGCGCTTTCCTACATGACCGGCTTCGGCAATGGATTCGAGACCGAAGCGCTGCCGGGCGCATTGCCGGTCGGGCGCAATTCGCCGCAGCGCTGCGCCTATGGACTCTACGCCGAGCAGCTGTCCGGGTCGCCCTTCACCGCGCCCCGCGCCTCCAACGAGCGCTCCTGGCTCTACCGCATCCGGCCAACGGTCAGACACTGGGGACGGTTCAGGAAGGCGGACATCGGTCTCTGGCGGACGGCCCCGGCGCGTGAGGTCGAGGCGCCGCCCGCACCGTACCGGTGGTCGCCGTTGCCGCTGCCGAGCGAATCCGTCAGCTTTCTGCAGGGCGTGCGCACGATAACGACCGCTGGCGACGCCGGAGCGACCGCGGGCATGTCTGCCTCGATCTATCTCGTGACCCGTTCGATGGTCGATGAGTGCTTCTACAATGCGGATGGCGAACTGTTGTTCGTGCCGGAGCATGGCGGGCTGCGTCTCGTCACGGAGTTCGGGATCATTGAGGTCACGCCGGGAGAAATCGCGGTCGTGCCGCGCGGCATCAAGTTCAGGGTTGAAGTCCCGGATGGGCAGGGCGCGGCGCGCGGGTATCTGTGCGAGAACTACGGCGGCGCCTTTACCCTGCCGGAGCGTGGCCCGATCGGCGCGAACTGTCTTGCCAACCAGCGCGATTTCCTGACGCCGGTCGCCTGTTTCGAGCAGCAGGACAAGCCGACCGCCATGTATGTGAAATGGGGCGGGGCCCTTTGGGTAACGGACCTCAAGCACTCGCCGATTGATGTTGTGGCGTGGCACGGCAACTATGCCCCGTACAAGTACGACTTGCGCCGGTTCTCACCCGTCGGACCGCTGCTGTTTGACCACGCCGATCCCTCGATCTTCACGGTGCTGACCTCGCCCTCGGAGACGGCGGGCACGGCGAACATCGATTTCGTATGCTTCCCGGAGCGCTGGATGGTGGCTGAGAACACCTTCCGGCCGCCCTGGTACCATATGAACTGCATGAGCGAGTTCATGGGGTTGATTTACGGGCAGTACGACGCAAAGCCGGAGGGGTTCGTCCCGGGCGGTTTCTCGCTGCACAATACCATGCTGCCGCACGGGCCGGACCACGACAGTTTTGAAATGAACTCGACAGTCGAATTGAAACCGCACAAGCTCGCGAACACCATGGCTTTCATGTTCGAGACGCGGTTCCCGCAGGCGATCACCGCCTATGCGCTGAACGCGCCCGAACTGCAGCACAGCTATGGCGACTATGGGCACGCCCTGAAGGATCATTTTGATCCGCATCGGCGCGACAGGTAAGGACGGACATGAAGCTCGCCACCCTCAAGGACGGCTCGCGCGACGGACGGCTGGTCGTCGTCTCGCAGGATCTGACGCGACATACCGACGCTGCGGGCATCTGCCGGACGTTGCAGCAGGCGCTCGACGGCTGGGAGCGCTATGCGCCGGCGCTCGCCGACCTCGCGGAGCAACTGGAACACGGCAGTGTGCCCGCCCAGCGCTTCCACGAGCATGACTGCGCCTCGCCCCTGCCGCGCGCCTACCAGTGGGCGGACGGCTCAGCCTATGTCAATCACGTGGAGCTGGTGCGCAAGGCCCGCGGTGCCGAGATGCCGCCGTCGTTCTGGACCGATCCGCTGATGTATCAGGGCGGTTCCGATACCTTTCTCGGGCCGCGTGATCCCGTGCCGGTGGCGACCGAGGCCTTCGGAATTGACCTGGAAGGCGAAGTTGCGGTGATCGTCGGTGACGTGCCCATGGGGGCGACACCGGAAATCGCCGCAAGGGCCATCCGGCTGGTGATGCTGGTCAACGATGTTTCGCTGCGCAACCTCATCCCGAACGAACTGGCCAAGGGCTTCGGCTTTTTCCAGTCGAAACCATCCTCCGCCTTCTCGCCGGTGGCGGTGACGCCGGATGACCTCGGGCCGGCCTGGGTCGGCGGTAAGGTGCGCTTGCCGCTGCTGACCTTCATCAACGGCAAGCCGTTCGGAAAGCCGGACGCAGGCCAGGACATGACATTCGATTTTCCGACGCTCATCGCCCATGCGGCGAAGACACGGCCGCTTTCGGCCGGCACGATCATCGGTTCTGGCACGGTCTCCAACAAGGATCGTGACGGTGGTCCGGGCCGTCCTGTTGCCGATGGCGGGCTGGGATACGCCTGCGTAGCCGAAATCCGCATGGTGGAGACCATTCGGGACGGCAAGCCGACGACGCCGTTTCTCTCCTTCGGTGACGTCGTCCGCATCGAAATGAAGGACGCCAGGGGCAAGTCGATTTTTGGCGCCATCGAGCAGGAAATCGTCGCCCATACGGGATCGCAGGCATGAGCGGCTTTGCTTCGACGAACGACCTTGCCGACAAGAAGGTCAGCTTTTCCGAGATCGGTCCGGGTCTCTACGCCTACACCGCCGAGGGCGATCCCAATACGGGCGTGATCATCGGTGATGATGGCGTGATGATCGTCGATGCGCAGGCCACGCCCGCGATGGCGCAGGACGTGATCGCGAAGATTCGCTCCGTCACCGACAAGCCAGTCCGCTACGTGCTGCTCTCGCATTACCATGCGGTGCGTGTGCTCGGCGCCTCGGCCTATACGGATGCGCATGCGATCCTGGCTTCCGACCGAACTCGTGCCCTGATTGTCGAGCGCGGCGCGCAGGACATGGATTCGGAAGTCGGCCGTTTTCCGCGCCTGTTTCGCGGCAAGGAAACGATCCCCGGCCTGACCTGGCCAACGCTCACCTTCACCGGGGAAATCTCGGTCTGGCTCGGCAAGCGGGAAGTGCGCATCGCGCAGCCGGGGCGTGGCCACACGGCGGGCGACACGATTGCCTGGGTTCCCGATGCGGGCGTGATGTTTTCCGGCGATCTCGTCGAGTACAAGTCGGCCTGCTATTGCGGTGACGCGCATTTCAGGGATTGGCCGGAAACGCTCAAGAAGCTGAAGGCGTATGATCCTGTGGCGTTGGTTCCCGGTCGGGGCGATGCGCTGGTTGGCGGGCAGAAAGTCTCTGCCGCCATCGCCGGCACGACGGATTTTCTCGCAGCGCTCTATGGCGCCGTCGAAGCCTCCGTGAAGCGTGGGGAAAGTCTGAAGGAAGCGTTCGCGGCGGTGCGCAAGGCGATGGACGGGCCGTTTGGATCCTACGCCATCTACGAACATTGCCTGCCATTCAATGTCTCGCGCGCCTATGATGAAGCACGGGGCATCGATCATCCGGTGATCTGGACGGCAGAGCGCGACGTGGCGATGTGGAAGGCGTTGCAGGCGGGGTGACGCTGAAGCGGTCTTGACGTCTGGGTCAATCCACACGCTGCCGTACGCCTTGAACTGGCGGTCTCAGCCTCGGCCGAACACCTGAGACGTTGAACCACCGTTGCTCAGCCTGAGGCTATGGATTTTGATGGTCGCGACCAGGGGGCCGCACATGTCGATGACGCAGTTGAACGCCGAAGATGTTCGCCGCCGCCTGCCATGGGATCGACTGATCGGCGCCATCGAAGCACAGTTTTCCGAAGGCGCGCAGGTGCCGCCGCGCCCGGTGTTCGATGTCGCCAATCCGAAGGGGCAAGCCGGCGCGTTGCTGCTCATGCCGGCGTGGACGGAGGGGGAGACGCTCGGGGTCAAGGTTGTCACATTCTTTCCCGGCAATTCCGAACTTGGGCTTTCCACCATAAGCGCCGCCTACCTCCTGTTCGATGCCGCGACGGGGCAGATCCGCGCGGTCTGCGACGGGGATGAGATCACCGTGCGCCGTACGGCTGCCACGTCGGCTGCCGCGGCGCGGCGGCTGGCCCGGAGCGATGCCAAGCGCCTGCTTGTGGTTGGCTCCGGGCAACTCGCTCCCAACATGGCGGAAGCCCACGCCGCAGTGCGCGGATACGATGTGATTGAGATCTTCGGACGCAGTCGCGACAAGGCTGCCGCGGTCGTGTCGCGGCTCGTCCGTGCCGGACTGCCGGCACGCGTTGCCGATGACCTCGAAGCATCGGTTCGCGCGGCGGACGTTGTATCGTGCTGCACCTCGGCAACGGTCCCCCCCGTCCAGGGAACATGGCTGAGGCCAGGCACTCATGTCGATCTCGTCGGGGGCTTCCGGGACGACATGCGCGAGGTGGACGACACCGCCGTCGCCCGTGCGAGCCTTTTTGTCGACGAACGCCCGGGCGCGCTGAAGTCGGGCGATCTGGCGCAGCCGATCCGGGCCGGGCTCCTGCGGGAAAGCGACATCCGGGCAGACTTCCGCGAACTCGTCACGGGAAGCCACGTAGGACGGACATCGGCTCAGGAAATCACCCTGTTCAAGTCCGTTGGGCACGGGCTGGAGGACCTTGCCGCTGGGCGCATGATAGCGCGGACGTTGTAGGGCGACCGAAGTCCGGGTCGCTGCTGCCGCGCTTGGATCGTCGTTGACGGTGTCCTCATGCCCGCGCATAAGCGCGCAACGCCGTTTCGAGGATTTCCGCCATGTCGACTGCCCTGCTTCCCACCGACGCCCGCGCCATTGCCCGGCAGACGGCGAAGATGCTGCTTGAGATTGAGGCGGTGCTGTTTCGGGCTGACCAGCCGTTTATTTTCACATCAGGTTGGGCAAGTCCGGTCTACACCGATTGCCGCAAGATCATTTCCTATCCGCGTCTGCGTGCGGCCCTCATGGATTTTTGCGCCGCAACGGTCATGCGCGAAGTCGGCTACGAGCAGATCGAGGTGATCGCTGGTGGCGAGACGGCTGGAATTCCCTTCGCCGCCTGGATTTCCGAGCGACTCGGCCTGCCGATGCAGTACATCCGCAAGAAGCCGAAGGGGTTTGGCCGAAACGCCCAGATCGAGGGCAACGTCGTCGAGGGTCAGCGCGCCCTTCTGGTCGAGGACCTGGCCACCGACGGGCGCAGCAAGGTGAATTTCGTCAACGCCCTTCGCACCGCCGGGATGACCTGCAACCACGGCATCGTGATTTTCTATTACGACATCTTTCCGTCCGGAAAGCAGGTCATGAAGGACCTCGATTTCCAGTTGCTGCATCTTGCCACCTGGTGGGATGTTCTGGACGTGGCGAAGGAAGGCCGGTACTTCGACGCTGGCGTGCTGCGCGAGGTCGAAAGCTTTCTCCACAAGCCGGCGGAATGGTCTGCCGCCCACGGCGGCATTTCGGAATTCGGCAAGGCCGGGGAGTAGGGCACCCGCCATTCGACAGGCCCGGGACAGGGGCGTAAGGTGCCCGGGATTGGAAGAAGGCCCGAAACACCCACTGGTGCCAGCATGTCTCTTGCCCGCCGCATCCGCCTGCCGCGTACCGACCTCGACGTTTCGCCGATCTGCCTCGGCGGCAACCGGCTTGGCGGCGAACTGGATCAGGCCGCCTCCTTCGCGCTGCTCGATGCCTTCGTGGCGGCGGGCGGCAATTTCATCGATACCGCCCATGTCTATGCCAACTGGCTGAAGGATGCCGAGCGTTCGTGCTCGGAGAAGACACTTGGCCGTTGGCTGAGGGCACGGGGCGGCACGAGGGGCGTCGTGATCGCCACGAAGGGCGGGTCGCCCGAGGCGGAGGCGCCGGAGGTCAGGCGGTTGGACGAGGGGTCTCTGCGCCGCGATCTGGCCGAAAGCCTCGAGTTCATGGGGGTCTCCACCATCGACCTCTACTACCTGCATCGGGACGATCCGGCCCGACCGGTCGAGGAGCTGCTGGCACTGTTGGAGGACATGAAGACGAAAGGGCAGATCCGTCACTACGGCGCGTCCAACTGGTCGGTGGCGCGGCTGGAAGAGGCGGAGAGCGTTTGTCGCGCCCGAGGCTGGTCAGGCTTTGCCGCGAACCAGTGCGAATGGAGCTTTGCTAAGCGCAATGCCGGCACCACTGGTGCAGACATGGTGCAGGGCGATGCAGCGATGGCTGCCTGGCACCGCAGGCACGGCATTGCGGCCGTTCCCTATTCGTCACAGGCCAAGGGCTGGTTCGACAAGGTCGCGACCGGCCGGCAGGAGCCGCTGACCGACCGCCTCTACGACAACGCCGGGAACCGCGCGCTTGCGCCGGTCCTGGCGGCTGCCGCGCAGGCTGTCGGTAGTACGCCGACTCAGGCGATGCTGGCGCGCATGATGCAGGCGCCGTTCCCCTTTGTTCCGATCATCGGACCGCGCTCGGTGGAGCAGATGCGTTCTTCGGTCGCAAGCCTTGCCCTGCCGCCGGTCGAGCACGGCCTGCCGGCGGTGTGAAAACTCAGCCCCCGGCCACTGCGCGGCCTATGACCAGGCGCTGGATATCGGAGGCGCCCTCGTAGATCTGGCACACCCTGACGTCGCGATAGATGCGCTCCACGGCGAAATCCGCAGTGTAGCCGACGCCTCCGTGAATCTGGATGGCGTCCGAGCAGATCGATTCAGCCGCCTCCGAGGCGAACAGCTTGGCCATCGAAGCCTCCTTCAGGCAGGGGCGGCCGGCGTCCTTGAGGCTGGCGGCATGCCAGACCAGTTGCCTTGCCGCTTCGAGCCGCGTGGCCATGTCGGCGAGCCGGAAGGACACGGCCTGATGCTGCACGATCGGCACGCCGAAGGCCTTGCGGTCGTTCGCGTATCTGACGGCCTCTTCAAGCGCGGAACGGGCCATGCCGACGCATTGCGCCGCGATCCCGATGCGTCCGGATTCAAGGTTGGCCAGCGCGATCTTGTAGCCCTCGCCTTCGGAGCCGATCAGGTTGTCCGCCGGAACACGGCAGTTTTCCAGGATGATCTGGGCGGTGTCGGAGGCGTGCTGTCCCATTTTGTCCTCGACACGCGACACGATGTAGCCGGGCGCATCGGTCGGCACGAGGAAGCAGGAAATGCCGCGCTTGCCGGCTGCGGCATCGGTCACCGCGAAGACGAGCGCCGCCTGACCATGCTTGCCCGAAGTGATGAACTGCTTCGTGCCATTGAGGATGTAGGCGTCGCCCTCGCGCCGTGCCGTCGTCCTGAGCGCCGAAGCGTCCGAACCGGTATGTGGCTCGGTCAGGCAGAAGCAGCCGATCCAGGCGCCGCTCGCGAATTTCGTCAGATAGCGCCGCTTCTGTTCGTCGGTTCCGTAGGCGAGCGGAATGCCGCAGGCGAGCGAGTTCTGCACCGACACGATGGTGGATGTCGCCCCGTGTCCGGCCGCGATCTCCTCCAGCGCCAGAACCAGCGAGACATAGTCGAGGCCGGCGCCGCCCCACTTTGCCGGCACGGTCATCCCGAGAGCGCCGAGAGCGCCCAGCGCCTGCAGCGCTTCGCGCGGAAAGGTCTTCTCACGCTCCCACCGCGCTGCGTTCGGCCAGAGTTGCTCCTGCGCGAAGGCGCGGATCGTGTCGCGGATCATTTCCTGTTCAGCCGTCAGGATCATGGCTGGACAACCTCCCGGTTCTGTTCACGAGCAGCCTATCAGGTGCGAAGCCGGCTGCCACTAACGCCGGATCGGCAAAAAGGCGCAGCGGTGCGTTCAGGCGCGGTAGCCCGAAAGCACGGTCTCCGCGATGGTGGCAGCCAGCGTCCGACGCTCGGCCGCGCCTTCCCCGGGCCGAGGCTGGTACCAGACCGCGACCCAGTTCAGCGCCCCAAGCAACGTGCGCGAGGCAAGCGCTGCCTCCGGGAACCGCCTCAGGGAGCCATCGCGAGCACCGTCTTCCAGGACGCGGCGGAACAGCGCCTCGTAGATGTCACGCAGCATGATGAGGTCGCTCAACGTCGCCTGATGTTCGGCGGCGCGGCCGAAGCGCCAGAGGTCCGGGGCGAGCGCCGCCGTTCGCTGGAAAGGCAGGGATTCCATCAGCGTCAGGGCATGCGTCTGCGCCATGTCCCGCAACCGGTCACCGGCCAGCCCGGGCCGCGAGACGGCCGGTGCGACCGCCTGCGTCAGCATGTCCATGGCCCGGCGGTAGACCGCGAAGAACAGTTCCGGCTTCGAATTGAAATGGTGGTAGACCCTGCCCTTGGTGGCGCCCAGCCGCTCCGCCACATCATCCATGGACGTGTTCTCGTAGCCCTTCTGCATGAAGCACTCCGCCGCGGCGGCGAGCACTTCCTCGCGGCGGCGATCAGCCGGAGTCTCGGCGGGGAGAATCGCTGATTCAGCCGGCATCGGGCAGTTTGTGGCCGGCGAACTGCTTGCGCAGCGTCAGTTTGGACACCTTGCCTGTCGCTGTCAGGGGCAACGAATCGACGAATACGACGTCGTCGGGCAACTGCCATTTGGCGATCGCCTTTTCCAGAGTTGCAAGCACATCCTCGCGCGTCGGGTTGGCTCCCGGAGCCTTGACCGCAACCAGCAGCGGCCGCTCCTGCCACTTGGGGTGAGGCACGCCAATCACTGCGCAGGCGGCAACGCCCGGCGTCGCCATGGCTGCGTTTTCCACATCGATCGAGGAAATCCACTCACCTCCGGATTTGACCAGGTCCTTTGTGCGGTCGACGATCACCAGGTAGCCGTCAGGCGTGATCTTGGCGACATCACCGGTGCCGAACCAGCCGTCCTTGTCGAAGACCTTGGCGCTGGCCTCGGCATTCTCGTAGTAGCCGGAGATCACCGTCGCGGCGCGCACGAACAATTCCCCGGTCGCTTCGCCGTCATGCGGCTGGCGCTGGCCGTTCTCATCGACGATCTTCAGTTCGACGCCAAACACCCGCCGTCCCTGCCGTGCCTTGATCGCCATGCGCTCCGCAAAGGACTTTGCCTGGTCCTTGACGGCGATGACCCCATGGGTGCCGATCGGACTCATTTCGGTCATGCCCCAGGCATGAACGATGGACACGTCCATCTTCTCGAACGTCTCGATCATCGAAGCCGGCGCCGCCGAGCCGCCGACGATGACTTCTCCGAATCCGTTCGGCTTGCGGCCGCGCTTCTGGATTTCGGCGAGCAGGCCGAGCCAGACCGTTGGCACGCCCCAGGCGGAAAACACCTTTTCTGCCTCCATCATGTCGAACAGGCTGGCGCCATCAAGCCGAGCGCCGGGCATGATCAGATTGACGCCGATCATCGGCGCGCTGAACGGCAGGCCCCAGGCGTTGACGTGAAACAGCGGTACGACAGGCAGGATGGTCTGCCCCGGCCTTAGGCCTGCGATGCCGGTGGTCATGCCGAACAGGGCGTGCAGGACCGTCGAGCGATGGGAATACAACGCACCCTTGGGCTCGCCGGTCGTGCCGGAGGTGTAGCATAGGCAGCAGGCCGTGTTTTCGTCGAGGCTCGGCCAGGCCATGGAGCGCGGTTGGCCGGCAAGCAGATCCTCGTAGGCGAGAACGCCCTCGAGGCCTTCGCCGGTCGGCAGGTGGCCCCTGTCGCAGAGCGCGACAAGTTTCAGGTCCTTCGGCCAATGCGCGCGCATCTTGGCGACCAGCGGCGCGAGATTGATGTCAAAGAACAGCGCTTTGTCTCGGGCGTGATTGACGATGTAGGTCAGTTGCTCGGGAAACAGGCGCGGGTTGATGGTATGGCACACCGCGCCGAGACCCATCACCGCATAGTAAAGCTCGAAATGCCGATAGCCATTCCAGGCCAGCGTGGCGATGCGGTCTCCCGGCTTCACGCCAAGTGCCTTCAGGCCGTGCGCCAGTTGCGCTGACCGCTGCGCCGCCTGCGCATAGGTCTGGCGATGGAACCCGCCTTCCAGCGCGGCGGAAACGATCTCGCTTTCGGCGTGCATTTCGGCCGCATAGTCAAGAATGGTCGAGACGTTCAGCGGAACGTCCATCATCATGCCGCGCAGCATTCTATCCTCCCGCATCTCCGAGCTTTCTCGGCTGCCAGAGCCAGTCGGTCAATGGGCTTGCCATAAAACATACTTGTGAGTATGTCCGTGTCTGGACGGGGCGTCAACGGCGGTCCGTCAGCGGAGGAACTGGAGCGATGACCGACCTTGCCGCCTTTCGGGCCGAGACGCGTGCCTTCCTTGAAGCGAACTGTCCGGTGTCGATGCGTTCACCTGTCCGATCGGATGAGGACATCTGCTGGGGCGGGCGCAATTGGCGCTTCCAGTCGGACGATCAGCGCCTGTGGATGGAGCGCATGGCGGCGCGCGGCTGGACCGTGCCGACCTGGCCAAAGGCCTATGGCGGTGGCGGCCTGAGCCACGAGGAAGCCAAGGTCCTGAAGGAGGAGATGTCCGCCATTGGCGCGCGGCAGCCGCTGCTCTCCTTCGGGATCTGGATGCTGGGCCCGGCGCTGCTCGCTTTCGGCAACGAAGCGCAGAAGCTGGAACATCTGCCGAGGATCGCCCGCGGCGAAATCCGCTGGTGCCAGGGCTATTCCGAGCCCGGCGCCGGCTCGGATCTTGCCTCGCTCCAGACCAGGGCCGAGGACAAGGGCGACCACTACGAAGTGACGGGGCAGAAAATCTGGACGAGTTACGCCGACAAGGCGGACTGGATCTTCTGCCTGGTCCGGACCAATGCCACCGCGCCTAAACACCTTGGCATTTCGTTCCTGTTGTTCGACATGACCTCGCCCGGCGTCACCACCCGGCCGATCACGCTGATTTCCGGCAAGTCGCCGTTCTGCGAAACCTTCTTTGACGCGGTGAAAGTGCCGAAGGCGAACCTCGTCGGCACGCTGGATCGTGGCTGGGACATCGCGAAATACCTGCTCACCCACGAACGCGAGATGATCGGCGAGGGCGGCTCCGGCCTGCTCGGTGGCCGCTCGCCGGGCCAGATGGCGACGGACGCCATCGGCCTGGACGCCACGGGTCGACTGGCCGATCCCTTCCTGCGGGCTGATGCCGCGATGGCGGAAGTCGACGCCCTGGCCTTTGCCCTCACCATGGACCGCTACAAGGATGAAGCGGCGTCTGGGGGGCGTGGCGTCGGCGACAGGTCGGCGATCCTGAAGTACGCGGGAACAGAGCTCAACAAGCGTAACCACGAACTGATGATGCGTGCCGGCGGCCATGAGGCGCTGGAATGGGAAGGGCAGCGGTCGAATGACGGCAGCCTGCCTCGCGCCTGGCTGCGTACGAAGGCCAATTCCATCGAGGGCGGAACATCGGAGGTGATGCTCGACATCATCGCCAAGCGCCTGCTGCAACTGCCGTCCGCCTGAGGTCCGCAATGCTCATCCTGAACGAAGACCAGAAGATGCTGCAGGAAAGCGCGCGCGGCTTCCTGGAAAGCCGTTCGCCCGTGTCCGCCCTGCGCAAACTGCGCGACGATCGCTCCATCGACGGGTTCGACCGTGCACTCTGGGCCGAAATGGCGGAGATGGGTTGGGCCGGTATTCTGGTGCCGGAAGAACACGGCGGCCTTGGGTTTGGCTATGTCGGCGCCGGCATTCTTTGCGAGGAAATGGGCCGCACGCTGGCGGCATCGCCCTTCCTCTCGACGAGCGTCATGGCAGCGACGGCCCTGCGGGCATCGGGGACCCTTGGGCACCAGCAGCGTTGGCTGCCGGGCATTGCTGGCGGCAGGGCTATCATTGCCGCGGCCGTGGACGAAGGCCGCGTTCATGATCCGGCCGGCACGGCGCTCGCCGCCGAAAGACACGGCAACGGGTTCCTCCTGCGCGGATCGAAGGCCGTCGTTGTGGATGGGCATGTCGCCGACGCCTTCATCGTCGCCGCTCGCACCGCAGGCGCGCCGGGCGAGAAGGACGGAGTCACCCTCTTTCTGGTCGATGCCAAGGCGAAGGGGCTGAGCATCGAGCGCACGATCATGCTCGACAGCCGCAATGCCGCGTCCCTCCAGTTTGACGGCGTCGAGGCCACGGGCGCCGATATTCTTGGCGAGACGGACGCAGGCTACCCCCTGCTAGAAGTCATGCTCGGGGCGGGTCGTGCCGGGCTCGCGGCAGAACTCGCGGGCATCGCTGCCGAGAGCTTCGGTCGCACCGTATCCTATCTGAAGGAGCGCAAGCAGTTCGGCCGCACCATCGGGTCGTTCCAGGCGCTCCAGCATCGTGCCGCGCACCTGTTTTCGGAGATCGAGATCGTCGGTTCCGCTGTGCTCAACGCACTGCAGGCGCTGGACCGCGATGCGAACACGGCTTCGCTTGCCGTCTCGGTCGCCAAGGCCAAGGCGGCCTCGGTTGCTCGGCTTGCCGCACAGGAATCGGTGCAGATGCACGGAGGCATCGGCATGACGGACGCGGTGGATATCGGCCTCTTCATGAAGCGGATGCAGTCAGCCAGCATGCTCTTTGGCGATGTGTCGTTCCATGCCGACCGGGTTGCCTTGGCGCGGGGATTTTAAGGGTTGCCTTTCTCGTCGCGGGAACGCGATGGATCGGCGAGGGCCGGATTGAAGACAAGAGAGAGGGGCTATGACCAAACAGGTCACATTCAATGACATGCGCGCCAGCGTTGGCACGGAAGTCGGCGTCTCCGACTGGATCGAGATCACCCAGGACATGATCAACCGCTTCGCGGACGTGACCTTCGATCACCAGTTCATCCATGTCGATGTCGAGAAGGCGAAGCTCTCGCCGTTCAAGACGACGATCGCCCATGGGTTCCTCACCGTGTCGCTGCTCTCCGCCATGGCCTATTCCGGCCTTCCGGACATCAAGGGGCGGGTCATGGGCGTCAACTACGGCTTCAACAAGTTGCGTCTCGTCTCGCCGGTTCCGTCGGGAGCGCGGGTGCGTGCGCGGTTCACGCTGAAGGCGCACGACGAAAAACTGCCGAAGCAGCACACCTTTACCTTCGACGTCACGGTCGAGGTCGAAGGATCGGGCAAGCCGGCGCTGGTCGCGGAGTGGGTCACTCTGTCGTTCGAAGGATGAGGAACGGAACTATGAGCATCCGGTTTGATGGGCGTGTGGCCATCGTCACGGGCGCAGGCAATGGTCTGGGCCGCTGCCATGCGCTGGGCCTTGCAGAGCGCGGCGCGAAGGTGGTCGTGGTCGATTTTGGCGGCGCGCGGGATGGGTCCGGCGGTTCCTCGGAGGCGGCGCGGAAGGTCGTGGCCGAAATCGAGGCGAAGGGTGGCGAGGCCATGGCGCATGGCGCCAACGTCACCGACATGGCGCAGGTCACCGACATGGTGGAAAAAACCATGGCGCGCTGGGGCCGTGTCGACATCCTTGTCAACAACGCCGGCATCCTGCGCGACAAGACCTTCTCAAAGATGGATCTTGCCGACTTCAAGACGGTCGTCGATGTGCATCTGATCGGCTCGGTTAACTGCACCAAGGCGGTTTGGGAGATCATGCGCGCGCAGAATTATGGGCGCATTGTCTTCACCTCGTCAGGCTCGGGCATCTATGGCAACTTTGGCCAGTCGAACTACGGCGCGGCCAAGGCCGGCGTCGTCGGGCTGATGAACGTGCTGCACCAGGAGGGCTCGAAGAACGACATCCGCGTCAACACGCTCGCCCCGACCGCGGCGACCCGGATGACCGAGGAACTGCTGCCGAAGGAAGCGCTCGACCTGATGACGCCGGAAAGCATCACGCCCGGCCTGCTGGTCCTCGTCGCCGAGAACGCCCCGTCGAAGTTCATTCTCTCGGCCGGCTGCGGAACCTTCGCACGCATTGTCATCGAGGAGACCGATGGCGTCTATTTCCCGGAAACGGAACGGACGCCGGAACAGATCGCGGCCCGGCTCGGGGAAATCTGCGACACCAGGGGCAAGGCCCCCTTGCCGGGAGCCTTCGACCAGACGAAAAAGCTCATAGCCAAGGCGGCGGCTGCAAAGGGCGTATCCGTGCCCGGCCTGTCGTGACCCTGTTCAACCGGAAAGGATTTTCCATGCGTGAAGCCGTCGTCGTCTCCACCGCCCGCACCGGCCTTGCCAAGTCCTGGCGCGGTGCTCTCAACAACACGCACGGCGCTTCGATGGGCGGCCACGTGGTCAAGCATGCGATGCAGCGCGCCAAGGTCGATCCCGGCGAGGTCGAAGACGTGATTGTCGGCTGCGCCAATCCCGAAGGCGCAACCGGCTGGAACATTGCCCGCCAGGTGGCTCTCGCCGCCGGCTGCCCGGTTTCCGTGTCTGGTGTGACGGTCAACCGCTTCTGCTCCTCGGGCCTACAGACCATTGCCCTGGCCGGACAGCGCATCATGGCCGGGGAGGGCGACGTCTACGCAGCGGGCGGACTTGAATCGATTTCCCTGGTGCAGAACCAGATGAACAAGCACAAGTTCATGGATGCGGGCCTGACCAAGTCCAAGCCGGAAGTCTATTGGCCGATGCTGCAGACCGCCGAGACTGTGGCCAGACGCTACAACATCTCGCGCGAGGTGCAGGACCACTACGGCGTTGAGAGCCAGCGCCGGGCCGCCGCCGCCCAGCAGGGCCGCAAGTTCGATGACGAGATCGTGCCCTTCACCACCATGATGACCATGGCGGAAACGAACGAGAAGAAGGAGGTCGTGCGCACCTGGGAGCAGGAGGTGACGCTGAAGACCGACGAGGGCATCCGGGCGGACACCACCTACGAGGGCGTTTCGAAGATTCGCCCGGCCGTCGAGGGTGGCGTGATTTCCGCCGGCAATGCCAGCCAGTTCTCGGATGGCGCCAGCATGTCCATTGTCATGGATTCCAAGCTGGCCGAGAAGCGCGGCCTGGCGCCGCTCGGCATCTTCAGGGGCTTTGCCGTCGCCGGCTGCGAACCCGATGAGATGGGCATCGGCCCGGTCTATGCCGTCCCCAAGCTCCTGAAGCGCCACGGACTCACGGTCGAGGACATCGACCTGTGGGAGTTGAACGAGGCGTTCGCGGTGCAGGTCATCTACAGCCGCGACAAGCTTGGCATTCCGAACGATCGGCTGAATGTCAACGGCGGTGCCATCGCCGTCGGCCATCCCTATGGCATGTCGGGTGCGCGTCTGGTCGGCCACGCGCTGATCGAAGGCCGGCGCCGCAAGGCCAAGTATGTCGTCGTCACCATGTGCATCGGTGGCGGCATGGGCGCCGCCGGACTGTTCGAGGTGGCGTGACAGGTACCCGGTGCGCCGCTCCCATCCTGGGAGTGGCGCGCCTGCGTCTATGGCTCGATGGTGAAGCCCCGGGTGACGACCGGCTTGCCGTCAACGAAGAGGTCCACGCGGTAGCGCCCGATAGGCCAATCGCGGGGCAGTGAGACATCCATCTGCAACTCGGTGTCTTCCACCGGGCGGTTTGCGTCATCCTGGCGATGCAGCTCCCGGGACCCCGAGGTGGTTTCGATGGCGCTGAATACCCAGGTCAGGTTGATGCCGTTCGTGTTCGCGCCGGAAACCTTCACCGAAAAATTCAGGTGCCGATAGGAGGACCTGACCTTCTCGACAGGTTCCACCTGGTCCGGACCGGTCACTTTCTCGATGGCCACGTCACCGAAACTCAGTTCGGTCTCGCGCGGCGGGTCGGCGATCACGCGATACGGCAAAACGCCCACGGGCTGGTCGTTCTGGAAAACCAGGACTTCATAGTGACCGACCGGCCATTTTCGCGGCAGCTTCACCTCGATCGGAACCAGTCCCTGCTCGTTCACCGTGGCACTGGCCCGGAAGACGACGGCCGGCGCCGAGGCTGTCGTGGACCGGGCGCGCACGGCGAAGTTCAGGGTCTGACCCACAGCCGATTTGTCGAAAGTGATCAGCATCAGCTTGCGCTGCTGGTGCTCGTTGAACTGGGTTGAGGGAAGCGGCGTCCCAAAATGCCCCTTGGGCGTATCCGGAAGCAAGGCAAGCCCGGTGGGCCGGATCGATTCCTGGGCGGTTTGCGCAGCCACCGGCGTGAGCATGGCAACAAATACGGCGGCCATCCAGGTTCGACGCATGCGTCCCCTCCGGTTCCGGAACATCCAAATCACTGGCTGGAACCTGCCGTCGCCTTCACGTCTTGGCAAGCTTGCGGCACTGACCCCGTTGACTGATAACTGAGAAATGATAAAAACGAAAAATCATCAGTGTTCACGTTGGGGATCATGGCACATCGCCCAAGCCTGTCTGCCGAAGAAACGCGTGGCCGCATTCTCGAGGTGGCGGAGGAGCATTTCCGCCGCGTGGGATATGCCAAGACCGCGATCGCCGACATAGCCGCCGTTCTCGGCATGAGCCCGGCCAATGTCTATCGCTTCTTTGCTTCGAAGGCGGACATCAAGGCGGCCATCGCAGACAAACTCATGAGCGCCGGACGCGCCATACTGCGCCACGAAGCCGAGGGCGCGGGTACGGCTGCTGAGCGGCTGCTGCGGGTGGCCATGCTCCTGCATCGCTACAACAAGCAACAGTTTACCGCCGATCGTCGCCTGCACGACATGGTCGAGGCGGCGATGAGCGAGAACTGGACCGTCATCCAGGACCATCTGGAGCAGATCACGGGCATCTTCGCCGACATTATCCGCTCCGGAATCGCGTCTGGCGAGTTTGCGCTTCGGGACCCACTGGAGGCCGGGCGCACGCTCCAGCAGATGATGGCCTCCGTTTGCCATCCGACGCTGATCGCCCAGTGCGTCGACGTTGATCTGGAAGAGCAAACCGAACGTATCGTTGGCTATTTCGTGCGGTCACTGAAGGTTACGGGGTGAACCATGCGTCTTGAGGCTAAGGCAATCCTGGCCCTTCTTTTGCCGGTACTGGCTGCCTGCGGGGAAGGAACGGCCCGCCAGAAGCAGCCGTCCGCCCAGCCCCGTGCCGTGGTGGTTGAGGTGGTGCGGTTTGCGCCTCGCGCGCCCGAACGCAGTCTGGTTGGCGTCATTCGCCCGCGCGTCGAAACCGACATGGGCTTCCGGGTTGCCGGAAAGGTGGCGGAACGGCTGGTGCAGCAGGGCGAGCGGGTGAAGGCGGGTCAACCCTTGTTCCGCCTCGATCCGGCTGATCTCAATCTCCAGCGCGAGCAGGCGGCGGCGGAGCTTGCCGCGGCGCGCGCCAGCCTTGCCAGCAGCGCCGCGCAGGATCAGCGCTCGGGCGAATTGAAGAAATCCGGCTGGGTTTCACAGGCCAACCTCGATCAGCAGCTTGCCCGCACGGCGGATGCACGCGGGCGCATGGAGCGCGCAGAGCGTGCGATGGCGCTTGCCGAGAACCAGGCCGCATATGCTGAAATCCGCTCGGACGTCGATGGCATCGTCACCGCCACCATGGCCGAACCAGGACAGGTGGTCGCGGCCGGCGCTCCGGTCGTGCGCGTTGCCCGTTCCAGCGGCTTTGATGCCGTCGTTGCGGTGCCCGAACTGCTCGTGGACAGCGTGCGCGGCGGCAGGGCCGGCGTGACGCTTTGGTCGCGGCCCGGCACGACCTATCCCGCGACCCTGCGGGAGTTTGCGGCCTCGGCCGACGCGGTGACCCGCACGTTTCAGGCCCGCTTCGCTGTTTCCGCGCCTGAAGAGACGCTTGCCATCGGCATGACGGCGACCGTGACAGTGGTGGAGCCGGATGCCGGCAAGATCGCCAGACTGCCGGTCTCAGCCCTGTATTCCAATGGCCGGGGCGCCTCTTTGTTCGTCGTTGATCCGGCGGATGGTGGGCTCGATCTCAGACGCGTGACGGTTGCCGGCTACGAAGGCGCCCATGTCCTGGTGACCGAAGGGATAAACGACGGCGAACAAGTCGTTGCCTTTGGCGTTCAGAAGCTCGATCCGAGCCAGAAGGTTCGCGTCATTGAGAAGCGAGGCTGAGCGGCCATGAGCGACGTCAGCGCCTTCGATGCGCGCAAATCCCGGGGCAACTGGTCCTACTGGGCGGTCACGCATCCGACGCTCACCCTGTTCATGATCATGGTGATCATGGCGTCCGGAATGGTCTCCTTCATGCGGCTTGGCCGTTCGGAGGATCCATCCTTCACCATCAAGGTGGCCGTCATCACCGTGAGCTGGCCCGGCGCGACCGCGCAGGAAGTCCAGCAGCAGGTCGCCGAACGCATCGAGAAGAAGCTGCAGGAACTGCCCTGGTTCGACAAGATGCAGACCTACACCAAGGCGAATTTCGCCGCGATGCAGGTCCAGTTCAAGGACAGCACGCCGCCCCGCGAGGTGCCGGGCCTGTTCTATCAGATCCGCAAGAAGCTGGACGACCTTAAGCCGGACCTGCCCGCTGGCGTGATCGGCCCGAACGTCAACGACGAATATGGCGATGTCGACAGCGTGCTCTACACGCTGACGGGCGATGGCGCGGGTTATGCCGACATCAAGCGCGTGGCGGAGCGGCTCAAGAGCCGGCTCCTGCGCGTGCCCAACGTCACCAAGGTCAACATCTACGGCGCGCAGGACGAAAAGATCTTCGTCGAGTTCAGCCACGCGAAGCTCGGCACGCTGGGCGTGCCGGTACAGGCGATCTTCGAAACTCTGCAGAAGCAGAACGTGCTGACGCCGGCCGGAACGATCGACACCGGAGTCGCGCGCATTCCGCTGCGCGTTTCGGGCGCACTGGATGGCGTTGATGCGGTCGCGGCAGCTCCGGTGGAAGCGAACGGGCGGATTTTCCGACTCGGTGACATCGCGACGGTCACGCGCGGCACCGTCGACCCGCCGAGCTATCTCATCCGCCAGGAGGCCGTTCCTGCGCTGGCGGTCGGCGTGGTCATGCAGAAAGGCGCGAACATCACTGAGTTCGGCGAAGCCCTTGCCGAGGCCAAGGAGCAGTTTCTCGCGGAGGTTCCGGCCGGGATCGACATCCACCAGATCGCGGATCAGCCCAAGGTCGTGAACCTCGCCATCGCCGAATTCCTGCGGGCTTTCGCGGAAGCGCTGGCCATCGTCCTTGCCGTGTCCTTCCTGACGCTCGGCCTGCGCACAGGCGTCATCGTGGCCCTGTCCGTGCCGCTGGTTCTCGCGGTGGTGTTTTCCGCGATGTATGCCATGGGCATCGACCTGCATCGCATCTCGCTTGGCGCGCTGATCATTTCACTCGGATTGCTGGTCGATGACGCCATCATCGCCGTCGAGATGATGGTGGTGAAGATGGAGCAGGGGTTCGACCGGTTGTCCGCTGCGGCGCATGCCTGGACCTCGACGGCCTTTCCCATGCTCACCGGCACGCTGGTGACGATCATCGGCTTCCTGCCGGTGGGCCTGGCGAACTCATCCGTCGGTGAATACGCTGGCGGCATTTTCTGGGTCACCGGCCTCGCACTGGTCGTGTCGTGGTTCGTGGCCGTGCTGTTCACGCCCTATCTCGGCATGAAGCTGCTGCCGGATTTCCGGGCGCTGGAACTCCGGAAGCACGATCGCGCCGTGCGCCGGGCCGCCAGACGCGGCCGGCCTGC
>DAOMXN010000009.1:0-35797 GCA_035437025.1 Beijerinckiaceae bacterium
GAAGGCGCCGGCTCGTCGGCCGGATCGAAGGCGGGGAAGGACAAGGTCTGTCTCGCGAATCCGAAATAGCCTAGCTTAGAGCATCGGGCCGGGCATGAGAACGGGACGCGAACCGGAACGCTGGCGTCCACACATCGTTCACCATGACCTGCTCGAATGGCGAATCAGAGGCGAGTGACATGGCCAACCCGAACGATCCATCGACGCAACGCCCGGCCCCGGGGGCAGTCTCAGCGGCCATTGCAGAGCTGACGCGCACTTTCGGCAATCGCTGCGTCACCAATCAGTCCGTGCGCGACAATCACGCCCATACGCGCACCTACCTGCCGCCGCAGCCACCGGACGCCGTCGTTTTCCCGCACGACGAAGGCGAGGTCGCGGCAGCGGTCTCCATCGCGGCCCGGCATGGGCTTCCGATCATTCCTTTCGGCATCGGCTCCTCGCTCGAAGGGCAGGTGAACGCCCCGCTAGGCGGCCTGTGCATCGATACCGGACAGATGAAGGCGATCGTCGCGGTGCATCCGGAGGATCTGGACGTGGTGGTCCAGCCCGGCGTGACCCGCAGCGAGCTGAATGCGCATCTGCGCGATCTCGGCCTGTTCTTCCCGGTCGATCCCGGCGCGGATGCGACGCTGGGCGGCATGGTGGCGACGCGCGCCTCCGGAACGAACGCGGTCCGTTACGGCACCATGAAGGATTTGGTCCTGGCGCTCCGCGTAGTGCTGGCGAACGGCGAGATCGTGACGACAGCGCGGCGCGCCAAGAAGACCAGCGCCGGCTATGATCTCACCCGGCTCTTCGTCGGTTCCGAGGGCACGCTCGGCGTCATCACCGAAATCACGCTGCGCCTGTTCGGCATTCCGGAGGCGATCTCGGCCGCAACCTGTTCGTTCCCGAGCGTCAAGGCGGCCGCAGATGCGGCCAGCCTGGCGATTCAGTCCGGCATTCCCCTGGCTCGCGTCGAGCTCATGGACGCCATGGCCGTGAAGGCCGTCAACGGCTATTCCAAGCTCTCCCTGCCGGAACAGCCGCTGCTCCTGCTTGAGTTTCATGGATCGCCGGCCGGCGTGAAGGAACAGGCGGAAAGTTTTCAGGCCATCGCCGAGGAATGCGGGGGAGCCGGTTTCGCCTGGACGGCGCGGCCGGAGGAGCGCTCAAAGCTCTGGCAGGCGCGCCATGACGCCTACTGGGCGGGCCTGACGCTGAAGCCCGGCGCAAGCTGTCTTTCCACCGATGTGTGCGTGCCGATCTCGCGCCTGGCGGAATGCATCGATCAGACGGCGGCTGATCTTGAGGCGCTCCGGATTCCCGGAACCATCGTCGGCCATGTCGGCGACGGCAATTTCCATGTGCTGCCGTTGTTCGACCCCAACATTCCCGAGGAGCTGGGCCGGGTGAAGCAGTTCTGTGACCGGCTCGTCCTGCGTGCCCTGGCGATGGAAGGCACCTGCACCGGCGAGCATGGAGTCGGACAGGGCAAGATGAAGTATCTCGACACTGAACTGGGCGCGCCGGCGCTTGGGGCGATGCGGGCGATCAAGCAGGCGCTTGATCCCCGAAATCTCATGAATCCCGGCAAGGTGGTCACGGTTTAGCCAAGGAGCGATGGCAGGAAGGCCGCTGGCCTTCGGACAGAACGAGGTGACGGCACAGTGCGTGAGTTCCTGACTTTCATCGGCATTGTTCTGTGCCTGGCGCTGGCGGCGCTGATGGCCGGGCCGCATTTTGTCGATTGGGACCACTACCGGCCACAGATCGAGAACCGGTTGGCGGCGAGCCTGGGAATGCCGGTTTCGGTGAACGGCCCGGTGTCGGTGACGTTGCTGCCCACCCCTTCGCTCACTCTGGAGAAAGTGCGTTTCGGCAGCGCGGATGGCGGGAAGGCCAGCACCTTCGAGGCGGATCGCCTGGCGGTCGTGGTTTCCGCGACTTCGCTGTTGCGCGGTGAAATCCACGTCACCGAAGCCCTGATCGACGCGCCCGTATTGAAGGTGCGCCAGGGGGCGCCGTTGCTTTCGATGTCGGGGTCGGGCGGTGTGGTACGGCCGGAACAGATCAGCATCGAGAGCCTGCGGCTAAGGGACGGGAAGATCGTCGTCGAACGGGACGGTCAGCCCGACCTCCGGATCACGGGCTTGAGCGCCGATCTGGAAGCCAACAGCCTCATCGGCCCGGCCAAGGGCAGCGGCTCCTTTGTTGTCGGAACAACGCCGCGCACGTTCCGCTTTGCGCTCGGCAAGCTGGAGGAAGGCCGGTCGCGGCTAAAGGCGCTCGTGGAAGATGCGCAGCTGGCGCTGAGGCTCGATGCGGATGGGGTGCTCGGATTGGTCGGAGCGGGCGCCGGCTTCGAGGGTAGCCTGCACTTGTCCGGAAATCCGACGCTCGGTTCCGATGGCAAAGGCCCGCAACTGCCAGTTCGCGTGTCCACGCGCAGCCGGATTGATGGCACGCGCGCCGTATTCGATGACGTTTCGATGGTGATTGGCGCCGAACCCCAGCCGCTGACGCTTACCGGCAATGCGGGCATGACTTTTGACGGGCGCAGACGTGTCGAGGCAACGCTTTCGGCCCGCTCGTTCGACTTCGACCGCCCCGGTCCGGACGGAAAGCCGCGTGCGGCCGTGCCGGTCGACCTGATCCGGCAGGCTGCGGCGCTGGTTCCGGGCGGCACGGGCGTTGAAGCACCGGACTTCGACCTTGATGTCTCCGTCGGGGGCATTATCGTCGGCGGCCAGACCATCGTGGGTGGCAGGGTGGCCATCAGCAAGGATGCGAGCGGGATCGGGATCGAAGCCCTCGAAGGCGAGTTGCCCGGGCAAACCCGGATCAAGCTGGCCCGGTCGGCAAAATCTCCCGCCGGATTGCTCGCCGGGCGCATCGAGGCCGAATCCCGCGACCCGGAACGGTTCCTGCGCTGGCTGACGGGAGAACCTGGCGTTGCGACATCGGGGCTTTCGCTGAAAGCGTCGGCGGAACTGGAAACGTCCGTGGATGGCTTCCGTCTCCGTGAAATCGGCATCGAACGGGGCGATACACGGCTGAGCGGCGAGGGCAGTTTCCTGCTCGCCGTGCCAGGTCAGCGCCCGGTTCCCAGGGTCGTCCTCAAGCTGGCCAGCCCGAGACTGAACATCGTCGATGTTCCCGGACTGACGTTCGGAGAGAAATCGGGAGAAAGCCCCGACATCGATCTCGATTTCGAGGTCGAGGCCACCAAGCTGGTGTTCGAAGGCAACGAGACCGGTCGCCTGATGGCCCGGATTCGGCGCGATGGCCCGATCGTATCCATCGAGCGGCTTGCCGTGACCGAATTCGGCGGCGCCAGTCTGATCGCATCAGGCACCATTGGTGGAGGCGCGCGCCGCGTCACGGTCAAGCTGGATGCGAACCGGGTGGAGGCGCTGACCGCGCTTGGCGAAAAGCTCGTGCCCGGCGCGTTCATGGCGTCGGTGCGCCATCGGTCGCCGCTGCTGGCGCCGGCTCTGGTTGTCGCCACCTTTGCCAATGACGACGCCGACGATTCCTACGACATCCGGGCCGACGGGCATTTGGCAGGCACCAAGGTGCAGGCCGCAGGAAAGCTTTCCGGGCGCACGGACCTGCGTCTGGATCTCGAACTCGGGCTGGAAAGCGCCGATGGCGCGTTGCTGGCGGCGCAGATCGGCGGCCATCGATCGCCAGCTGTGGGCGCAGGTCCGGCGAAGATCGACCTGTCAATGCGTGGCGATCCGCGCGGTTCCCTGTCGACGGTCCTGACCGGCAGCATGCCCGGTGTCGATGCACGCGTGATCGGCAATATCCGGATATTTCAGCCCTTCGCGCCTTTTGCCGGCGACCTGACGATCCGAGCGGCGGATCTCGGACCGGTTGCAGCCGCCCTTGGCGTGACACATCCAGCCATTCCAAAAGGGACCACGGCCACTCTCTCCGGGCATGTGGAAAGCAACCTGGAGCGGATCACGATCGAGAATCTCAAGGCCCAGATCGGCGGACAGGAGTATTCGGGCGAGATTGCCTTCAGTCTGGCCGAGAATGGCAAGGTCGCCGGCCAGATCAAGACACCCTATGTCGACTTCCGCCCGGTGATCGGGCTCGCGCTCGGGGCGCCTAGGGCTGGCGCCGCCCCCTGGGCGAGCACTGCCTTTGCCGATCCCATGGCGCCCCCCTTGCCGGGCGATCTTTGGATCGAGGCGGACCGGGCGCGGCTGGATGACAAGACCCTGCTCAACGACGCGAAGTTCGTTTTACGGTTTGATCGCGGGGCGGCGAGCGTCGAGTATGCGCAGTTCGCGCTCGGACCGGCGCGTGTCGAGGGCGATGTGTTCCTGCGCCGCACGGCCGGAACCGCGTTCCTCTCAAGCAAGCTGAAGGCAAGCGGCATCCGTCTCGAACAGATGGGCGACGGCTCGGCGAAGGGCCTGCTTGACGTTCAGGCCCAGTTCTCGGGAAGCGGCGAGTCGCCCGACAAGCTGATCGCCGCGCTGGCTGGCGGCGGCGCGCTGACCATGCGCCAGGTGCAGGCGCCACGTTACGATCCCGATGCGCTCGGCCGGCTGCTTGCCATGCCGCTGGACAAGCTGGGTCCGCTCGACGCGGCCAATTTGACCCGTCGGCTTGAAGCCGAACTGGAACGGTCCCACTGGACCGTTGCGGAAACCCGGGTGCCTATCGTCGTGGTGAACGGCGTGGTGCGGACTGGGGCAACGGCGATTGACAGCAAAGATGCCAGGCACGAGGCGCAGGCTGCGCTTGATCTTGGTGGGATGGTACTGGACGTCAAGGTCACCACCTCGTCGGCTGCTGTTCCAGCGGATTGGCGCGGCGCGCATCCGCAGTTCTCGACGCAGTGGCGCGGCCCGGTCCCCAATCTGCGGCGGAGCCTGGCGGTCGATTCCCTGGTCAACGGCTACCTGTCTTTGGCGCTGGTGCGCGATCTCCAGAAGACCGAAGTCTTCGAACAGGACGTGCGCGAGCGGTCCGCGCACAATCGCCGGCTGAAGGCCGATGAGGCCATGCGCCGGCGGGCCGACGAACTCAGTCGGTTCGAGCAGATCGAACGCGAGCGTCGTGAGAAGGCGGCGGAAGAACAGCGCCAGCTTGAGGCCCGCCTTGCGGAGGATGCCCGGCGCAGAGCCGAGGAAGAGGAACGCGCGCGCGCCGAGAAGGCGGCTGAGGCCGAGCGTCAACGGGCGGCCGAAGAGGAAAGTCAGCGACAGGCGCGGCTGGCTGAAGAGGAGGCTGCGCGCATTCAGCGAATCCAGCGACTTCTGCAAAACCCCGAGACGATGGCTACGCCGACGCCCCGCCGCAGCGTGGCGCCGCAACCTCAGCAGGCGCCCCTGGCACCACCGCTCAGTCTCAATCCGCCAACGCCTGGACGTCCAAGGGTGGCGGCGCCAGTTGAAATCAGGCCGTTGAACGCTCCTTCTGCGGCGCCGGATACGGCGCGCTGAGCAGGCCAGCCTTCGCCGCATCAAGAACATGGACGCGCAGAGCGGACGACAGATTTGTGTCGCGCCGCTCACCGTCGACTTCCGCGATCAGCGTCGCTGCGGACACACTGCGCCGGGCGGCAAGCACCTTCAGGTCGTTCCAGAAACTCTCTTCGAGCGAGATGGATGTGCGGTGGCCTGCGATGGAGACCGAGCGCTTGATGACCCGACCGCTCACAGATCCGGATCCAGTTCGCGCTTGTGTCCTTCCAGCCGGGTGGCCTGCCGGTCGCGCTCCTGTTTCAGGCGCTCCCTGTCAGCCTTGGGCAGGCCGAAGCGGATACGGTTCTCATTGGCGCGCGCCTCCTGCTCGGTACGCAGACGTTGCTTGCGGGCACGACGCAGGTTGATGATCTCGGCCGACATCTTTTCCCCCATGATGGCCGCCGCCAGCATATGCGCTGCGGTGGCCGGTGCAAAGGGCGGCTCAGGCGCTCTTGCGCATCAGGTTGGCGAGGCTCAGGGTCGCCGACTGCGGCTTGAGTTGCGGCCAGTCGGACAAGGCGCTCGGCTTGCCGATGAAATACCCCTGTACGCTGTCGCAGCCAAGAAAACGCAGGCGGTCGAGTTGTTCCTCGGTCTCGATGCCTTCGGCTATGACCTCGATGCCGAGGCCGCGACCGAGGCCGATGACGGCATTGACCACCGCGCCGTCGGCCTTGTCCGCACCACCACCGCTGATAAACGAGCGATCGATCTTGATGCGATCGAATTCATACTGGCGCAGATAGCCCAGTGACGAATGTCCCGCGCCGAAGTCGTCAAGAGCGATGCGGATACCGAATCCGCGCAGCGCCTTCAGCGCGGCGCGCGTTATGGCGTTGTCGGAGATCAGGACGGATTCGGTGATCTCCAGCGTCAGGCGCTGCGGCGCCAGACCGGTGTCCGACAGGCACTTCAGGATCGAGGTGACGAAGTTCGACTGGCGCAGCTGCACGGCGGATACGTTCACAGACACGGACAACGGCGCACTGACAGCCGCGAAGTCCGCGCAGGCCTGGTTCAGGACCCAGTTGCCGATGCGATTGATGAGTTCGCTTTCCTCTGCCACCGGGATGAAATCGCTGGGGGCGATCATGCCATGTGTCGGATGCTGCCAGCGGATCAGCGCTTCGAAGCCCGAAACCTCGCCGGAGCGCAAGGACAGAATGGGCTGGTAGACGAGCTTGAACTCGCCGCCGGTCACGGCTGATCGAAGATCGCGCTCGATCCGGCGTCTCTGCTGCGCCTCGGCGTCCATGCTGGCATCGAAAAGCCGGACGCGTCCGCCTCCGTTCTTCTTGACCTGATAGAGTGCCAGATCGGCGTTCTTGAGCAGCATGTCTGTCTGCTTCGGATCAATGGCGCCAAAGCAGATGCCGATGCTTGCGCCGATCGCGACAGATCGTCCGCCGATGTCGAAGTCTTCGCACAGCGCGGCAACCAGAGCTTCGGCTTTCTCCTCCGCCGCTTCGGCATGGATTGCCGAGGGAAGGATCACAGCGAACTCATCGCCACCGAGGCGGGCGACGAGCGCTTCCTCTCCTGCACTCTGACTCATCCGGTCGGCTGCCGCCCAGAGCAAGAGATCGCCTGCGGTATGGCCGTAACTGTCGTTGATTTCCTTGAATCGGTCGAGATCAATGCAAAGAACGGCCAGTGGCTGATCCGGCAACGTTTCGGCGCGCCTTGCAAGCCAGTCCATCAGATTGCGGCGGTTGGCCAAGCCGGTCAGCGCGTCGTGCATCGCCATGTGCACGATCTTCTGTTCGTTCAGCTTTCGCTCGGTGATGTCCGCGATGCACCCTTCGTAGCAGACCGCGTTCCCGGCAGCGTCCCTGACCAGCCAGGCCGTCTCCTGCGACCATATCCGGCGGCCCGTATCGACATGCTCGAGTTCCGAGACAAAGTCCGTGACACGGCCGAGCCTGAACAGGCGCCTGCGAAACTTCTCTCGCCGGCCCGCCTTGACGTAGCGCCATTCCCGGCGGTCGTTCTGCGCTGCCAGCAATTCTTCCACTGACCCGTATCCATGGATCCGTGCGAACTCCGGATTGGCCGCAGTCATCTGCCCATCGAGCGTGGCGCGATAGATGGCGACGGCTGCGTTCTCGAACAGGCTCCGATGCAGTTCCTGCGCCTCGCGGGCCGCATTCTCTTGACGCCGGCGCTCGGTGATGTCGGAGAACGTCCGCAGCGCGCCGCCGCCGTCGAGCAACAGCGTGCGGATCTCGATGATCGTACCGTTCGGGCGCTGGCGCTCGTATACCGACGGCGCGGCACGGACGTCGCCCTTACCGACCCATCCGGTGGCCTCCTTGTCGTTACCGTCGAACTCCCCGATGGACCATTGGTGCTTGATCACCGCAGCTATGGGCGTGCCTTCGCGCGAAAGGTGTTCCGGCAGCTCGAGCAGGTCTGCCGCGCGCTGGTTGCAGGCGACGATGCGGTCCTCGTCGTCAAAGATAATGATGCCCTGCGCCGTATTCTGTAGGACCGCGCCGAACAGGAACCGTGCCGACTTCAGTTCGCCCGTGCGGCGGTTCACAAGGTCTTCCAGTGTGCGATTGTCGCTCTTCAGCCGCTTGAGGGCGTAGGCGACGCTGCGGTCGCGCGTGTCGGCATTGGTCTTGTAGCTGTCGGAAATCAGATCGAGAAAGCGCGAGATGTCGAACGTGCGATCCGCGCGCACGCACTCTCGGACCTGGTGCTCAAGGAGCGGATGACGTTGGGTCAAGCAGAATCGCGCCGGGAAGAAAATACAGATTCGCCCCGGAATCTACCGACAATTGATTAAGCAGGCCTTGCCGCATTGCG
This sequence comes from Beijerinckiaceae bacterium, assembly GCA_035437025.1. Taxonomy (GTDB): domain Bacteria; phylum Pseudomonadota; class Alphaproteobacteria; order Rhizobiales; family Beijerinckiaceae; genus JAIUNP01. The sequence continues at coordinate 8,286 of DAOMXN010000009.1, forward strand.
GCCGCATTTGGGAGTGGCGGACTGGAGCTTGTTTTCGCCCCAGGCGCGCCACGTCACGGCGCGCCCGGTACAGGGGGCAACAAGGCGCTGTCCCCGGACTGAAGAACAGGCGCTCCTCAGCCCGGACCGATCATCAGTTCCGGACGGACGATGGCATCGAAGTCCTCGGCCGGGATGCCGTCCTTCACCGCTTCCTCTCGCAAGGTCGTGCCGTTCTTGTGCGCGGTCTTGGCGATCTTTGCGGCGCGGTCGTAGCCGTACTTCTCCTTGAGCGGCGTCACCAGCATGAGCGAGTTGGCGAGCCCCTTCGCGATGTTGTCGAGACGCGGTTCGATGCCGACGACGCAATTGTCGGTGAAGCTGATCGCGGCGTCGGCCAGCAACTGCACCGACTGCAGGAAGTTGTAGGCCATCATCGGGTTGAAGACATTCAACTCGAAATGTCCCTGCGATCCGGCGAAGGCGATGGCGGCGTTGTTGCCGTGGATATGGGCGCAGACCTGCGTCATCGCCTCACACTGGGTCGGATTGACCTTGCCCGGCATGATCGACGAGCCCGGCTCGTTCTCCGGCAGCGCCAGTTCGCCAAGGCCCGAGCGGGGTCCCGACCCCAGGAAGCGGATGTCGTTGGCGATCTTGAAGCAGCTCATGGCCACCGTGGTGATGGCGCCGTGCGTGAAGACCATGGCGTCGTGCGCCGCCAGCGCCTCGAACTTGTTCGGCGCCGAGGTGAAGGGCAGGGCGGTGAGATCCGCGATCTCCTTCGCCACGGCTTCCGCGAAGCCGACCGGTGAAGCAAGGCCGGTGCCGACCGCCGTGCCGCCCTGCGCCAGCTCCATCAGCATGGGCAGGGTCAGTTCCAGGCGCTTGATCCCGTTCGAAAGCTGCTGGGCGTAGCCGGAAAATTCCTGACCGAGCGTGACCGGCGTCGCATCCTGCGTGTGCGTGCGGCCGATCTTGATGATGCCGTCCCAGGCATTCGCCTTGGCGTCCAGCGCTGCATGGAGATGTCTCAGCGCCGGGAGGAGCTTGCGCACGACTTCCTCGGCGCAGGCGATGTGCATGGCCGTGGGGAAGGTGTCGTTGGACGACTGGCTCATGTTGACGTGGTCGTTCGGATGAACCGGCTTCTTGGAGCCCATCTCCCCGCCCATGATCTCGATGGCGCGGTTGGAGATCACCTCGTTTGCGTTCATGTTCGACTGCGTGCCGGAACCGGTCTGCCAGACGACCAGGGGAAAATGATCGTTGAGTTTGCCGTCGATCACCTCCTGCGAGGCCTGCACGATGACCGCGCCGAGCTTCGTGTCGAGCTTGCCGAGCTTCATGTTGGCCTGCGCGGCCGCGCGCTTGACGATGCCGAGCGCGCGCACGATCGAGGCCGGCTGTTTCTCCCAGCCGATCTTGAAGTTGCCGAGCGAACGCTCCGCCTGTGCGCCCCAATAGCGGGTGGAATCGACCTGGATGGGGCCGAAGGTATCAGTCTCGGTGCGGGTTCTCTTCTCGGTCATGGCAGGGCCTTCGCTGGCTGAACGGTCACGAAACACGTTCGCGCTTCTAGCGAAGCCGCGCCGGGGCGGCAATGCGGCGAAGGGGGCAGGCCGACTGTCAGGAGGTTACCGTCCCGGCACAGCAGTTCATCTGCCCAGAGCCAGGATCGCCATCCCGCCCACCCACAGCGCCAGGCCGAAAATCGTGTGCCCCGCGATGTTCAAGAGCCGCGCGCGGGTGGCGTCGGGGCGTCTGGCATGCGCGATGCCGCCGCCGAGGCCGGGAGACAGCAGCAGCCATCCGGCGAGGATCGTGACCCAGCCGACGACCATCGGCGGCCAGAAGGTCGGGTTCCTGATCCAGCCGGGCCAGAAGGCCAGAAGGATCGCGGCGAACAGGATGCCGATGAGGTAATGCGCCAGCCAGCCGATGGCGACCTCATTGGGCACAGGTTCGGCCGCCGCGATGGCTTCGTGCCGGAAACGGCCGCGCAGCATGTGCGCGAACCAGCGGCCGACGAAGCCCCAGTTGGGTACCGGCATCCCGGCGAAGCGGTTCAGGGCTACGTTCCAGACATCCAGGGTCGCCGTGGCGAAGATGCCGAGCATGATCGCCTGAATCTTGAAATCGGACATCACACCCCCTCTGCCTCGTGGCCTGACGACTAGGTCGTCGTCTTTAGCCGCAACTGGCCATCGTGGCTTGTCGATGACAGGCGCTGTTGCGCAATGAGCCAGTTCACATGGGCCATGGTTTCCGACATGGCCATGCCCATCACGCCGTCCAGATTGCGGTTGAAGATCGCCAGCGCGATCTCGCGCACGGTCTTTGCGCTGTCGCGGCAGGCGGCAAGGATGCGTTCGTTGCGCTCCTCGTGATGGGTGTGCAGCGCTTGCAAGCGCTCGCGAACGCCCCTGAACGGCAGGCCATGGCCCGGAAGCACGAGGGCGTCGTCGTGAAGCTCGCCTTCGATGTCCTGCAGGGAGTCGAGATAGTCCTGAAGCGGATTGGCTCGAGGATCGCGGTGATCGACGCCGATGAAGGGCGAGATCGAGGGCAGGATCGTGTCGCCGGCGACCAGCAACCGTTCGTCGGCGCAATAAAGCAGGGTGCCGTCCGGCGAATGGCCGCGGCCGACCATGACGCGCCAGCGCCGTTTGCCGATCGTCACTTCATCGCCCCGCAACAGCGGAACGTCGAGACGTGGCGTCGAGCCGGAATGACGCGTGGGAACCCAGCGGGCATGGGCGAGTTCGTCCGCCTCCTGCGCGCCGCAACCCATGCGCAGATAATTGGTGCGCATGCTTTCAATGAGTTCCGCGCTCCAGGGCGCGCGGAACCGCTCCATCAGCGCGTATTCGACCGGCGACATCAGGATCTGACAGCCCGTTTGCTCGTGCAGCCAGCCTGCCGCTCCGGTGTGGTCGATGTGGAAATGACTGAGCAGCAGCCGGTTCAGCGGCGAAAAGCGCTCCAGCAAGGTTGTCCAGAGATGCCGGGCGACGGGGTAGTCGATGCAGGTGTCGATGGCCAGCCAGCCATCACCATCGCGCAGGAGGTAGATGTTCACGTGGTTGAGCACGTAGGGAATCGTGAAGCGGACCCAATGGAGTCCATCCGCGATCTCGACGGGCGCACCGTCTTCGGGCTTGTCGAAGGGGAACTGAAGCATGATGGTTCAGGACTTAACTGATGTTGCGCATCCGGCGCAACCGCCAGTGTTTTGACTTGCACCCTCGCGGCCCGCATTGTCTCGGGTGCCGGAAACTTCGGGAGGCTCAGGTGGACAAGGCGGATGTGATCGTCGTCGGCGGCGGGCTTGCCGGATTGGTCGCCGCGGCGGAACTGGGAGACCGAGGCAAGTCGGTGATCCTGGTCGAACAGGAGGGCGAGAATTCCCTTGGCGGGCAGGCCTTCTGGTCGCTTGGAGGGTTGTTCTTCGTCAACAGCCCCGAACAGCGGCGATTCGGCATCAGGGATTCCCGCGAGCTCGCCCTGCGCGACTGGCTGGGCTCTGCACAGTTCGACCGACCGGAAGACGAATGGCCGCGCCGCTGGGCCGAGGCCTATGTGGATTTCGCTGCAGGCGAGAAGCGCTCCTGGCTCGCGGGGCAGGGCGTCAAGTGGTTTCCCATGCCGGGCTGGGCGGAACGGGGCGGCGGGTTCGCGTCCGGTCACGGCAATTCGGTGCCGCGCTTTCACCTGACGTGGGGCACGGGGCCAGGCATCGTCGAGCCGTTCGAGCGCCGGGTGCGAGCGCATGTCGCGGACGGACGGATCGTGCTGAAGTGCCGACATCAGGTCAGCCGAATTGTTATGACAAATGGCCGCGCCGCTGGCGTCGCCGGCGAGCGGCTGGAAGAAAGCCGCGTCGGGCGTGGCCAGCAGTCAGGACGCGGCATCGTCGGCGACTTCGAGTTCAGCGCGGATTCGGTGATCGTGTCGTCCGGCGGCATCGGCGGCAATTTCGATCTTGTGCGCAAGTCGTGGCCGGTTGAACGCCTCGGACCGGCGCCGAAGCACATGGTGGCTGGCGTGCCGCACCATGTCGACGGACGGATGATCGGCATCACGCAGCGGGCGGGCGGCGCGGTGATCAATGCCGACCGCATGTGGCATTACACCGAAGGCCTGCACAACTGGGATCCGATCTGGCCAAACCACGGCATCCGCATCATTCCGGGGCCATCGTCGATGTGGTTCGATGCGCGCGGAGAACGGCTGCCGGCACCGTGTCTGCCGGGCTTTGATTCGCTCGGTACGCTGAAGGCCATCCTCGCCACAGGTCACGAGTATTCATGGTTCGTGCTCACCAAGGCGATCGCCAAGAAGGAGTACGTCCTGTCCGGCTCGGAGCAGAACCCGGACATGACCTCGAAGAGCTGGCTGTCCGTGCTGAAGAGCCGGCGCGGGCGCGGCGCGCATCCGAACGTCGAGGCCTTCCTGAAGCACGGCAAGGACTTTGTCGTGCGGGACGATCTGCGCGATCTGGTCGCTGGCATGAATGCGTTGACGGGTACGGACCTGATCGACCACGACCGCCTCAAGGCCCAGATCGAGGCGCGCGACGCCCAGCTCGACCATGCCTTTTCCAAGGACTTCCAGATCATGGCGATCCAGAATGCACGGCGCTACCTCGGCGACAAGATCGTGCGCACGGCCAAGCCGCACCGCTTCCTGGACCCGAAGAACGGCCCGCTGATCGCCATCCGCCTCAACATCCTCACGCGGAAGACGCTGGGTGGCATCCACACCGATCTGGACGCCCGGGTTCTGGATGGATCGGGCGCGGCGATTGCCGGACTTTACGCGGCCGGTGAGGCGTCGGGCTTCGGCGGCGGCGGCTATCACGGCTACAACGCGCTGGAAGGCACGTTCCTCGGCGGCTGCATCTTTTCGGGCCGCGTGGCAGGCCGGGCGGCGGGGTGACCCTCTCAGGTCTTGCGGAGCAAGGAAACTGCGACTTTCTGGAGCATTTTCAAGCGCAGTGGATACCGGTTCGCGTGAAGAATGTGCGCAAGAACAGCAGATTGAGCGGCTGAAGTGACCGTGCGTTCACTTGAAACGGTTTAGCAAGCGGGCTTCGACGTTGCGACAGCGCTGTGGCGGAACCGGCGCTGCGCGCCGCTACTTCTTCTTCCGGAACGCGTCGAGGCTGACGACTTCAGCGGTACCTGGCGCCGTGGGCTTTTCGCTGTCGTCCGGGTGTTTCTCGGCGGGCGGCTCGGACTTTGTCTCGGCCGCAGGGGCCTTTGCGGGCTTCTTGCCGATGCGCGCCGGCTCAGGTGGAGCCTCCGCCTCAGGATCGGGCTTCTTCGCTGCCTTGCCCTTGCCCTTTGCGGCGGGCTTTGTTGCCACATCGTCGTTCTCCGGCGCGACCTCGGCCGCCTCGAACTTCAGGCCGAATTTGACGCTGGGGTCGAAAAAGCCGGTCACCGCCTCGAAGGGAACGACCAGGCGCTCGGCGATCTTGTCGAAGGACAACGACACCTCGAATCCGGTGTCGCTCACCGACAGGTCCCAGAACTGGTGCTGGAGGACGATAGTCATCTCGTCGGGATACATGCTCTTGAGGCGTGCGGAGACTTTCGCGCCCGGAGCGTCGGTATTGAACGAGATGTAGAAGTGATGCGTGCCGGGAAGACCTTCCTTGGCGGCATCGGTCAGCACCTTCCGCACCACGCCGCGAAGCGCCTGCTGAACCAGAACGTCGTATCGGATGAGGTCGGTGGACATGAACGGCTTCGCTCGCGACGTCAGAATCTATCGGAAGAGGCTAGCAAGATTCCCGCGCAAGGGGAAATGCGGCGACGCAAGGCCGGGGAAAGTGGGAGGCTTCTGTTGCCAGGCGCCTCCCGGCCCCGCCTTCAGGTGCTACCCCGAAGGACTTTGGTTCGGTATTTCAAACCGCATTACGCGGCCTGAGCAACCGGAGCATAGTTGTCATTCGCAACTATAGGTTTGACCCGATAACGGCGGTATCATGCCGGGCAAAAGTCCACCCTTTACGCCCTCGTCGATCCTGTTTCGCCCCCGCCGCAGCGCATCCCGTTCAGGCTTGCGTTCCGGTGGAGGCGCCGGGTACCGCCCCCGGGTCCGATGGGTTTATTACGATGGCCGTTTATCGCCATAGCCGTCCGAGGACGGCACGGTGAATATAGGCGCTCGGACGTGGCATTGCAAAGGCCACGATGCGGCGGACCGGCGGCAAAGGCGCTCTGGACCGATTTTGTCGAGAAGTATAAGGTCTTAGCCGTCGAAACTCGATTCCGCCGGGAGGCCTGACATGGAATTGAAAGACCATATCGCCGACATCAAGAAGTACACTGCCTCGGTCGACGAGAAGGCGGTCGCCGGCATGGCGAAAACCTATGCGCTGGTGATGAGCAAGGCGGATTCCCGCTATGTCGCCGTCTCCGATCCCGACGAGGTGGCGCGCGTCGTCGAAGGCTTCTGCAAGAAGAAGCTCGGCCGCAAGGAAAAGGACGCCGATCTGGTCGCGGTCGTGAAAGCCCAGGGCGAGAAGATGAAGGGCGACCGGACCAAGTCGCGCATCACCATCTATTACCTCATCGCCGAGCACTTCAAGCAGCTCAGCGCTTTCCATCCGAAGTAGGGCGATCCGTCCTTTCCACAGGGTGAAGGACGCGCTTTCCAGCAGAATCGGAATCGGGATAGGCTTTGACGATGAAAGCCTATCTTGATCTGATGCGTCTGGTTCTGGAAACCGGCGTTGACAAGGCGGACCGGACCGGCACGGGGACGCGCTCCCTGTTCGGCGCGCAGATGCGTTTCAACCTGGCGGACGGGTTTCCGCTGGTGACAACCAAACGCCTGCATCTGAAGTCGATCATTCACGAACTCATCTGGTTCCTGAAGGGGGACACCAACGTCGAGTACCTGCAGGAGCGCGGCGTCAGCATCTGGGACGAATGGGCCGACGAGAACGGCGACCTTGGCCCGGTCTACGGCAAACAGTGGCGCAACTGGGATTCCCCCGACGGGCGACACATCGATCAGATCCGCGAGGTGATCGCCCGGATTCGCAAGGACCCGGATTCGCGCCGGCTGATCGTCACGGCCTGGAATCCGGCCGATATCCCGTTCATGGCCCTGTCGCCGTGCCACTGCCTGTTCCAGTTCTACGTGGCCGAGGGGCGGCTGTCCTGCCAGCTCTATCAGCGGTCGGCGGACCTGTTCCTGGGCGTTCCCTTCAACATCGCCTCCTATGCGCTGCTGACGCACATGGTGGCCCAGGTCACCGGCCTGAAGGTCGGCGATTTCGTGCACACCTTCGGCGATGTGCATCTCTATGCGAACCATCTGGAGCAGGCCCGTCTCCAGCTGACGCGCGAACCGAAGTCGTTGCCACGTCTCTGGCTCGACCCCTCCGTGACCAATATCGACGATTTCCGCTTCGAGCACATCCGCATCGACAACTACCTCTTCCATCCCGCCATCAAGGCGCCGGTGGCGGTGTGAGTTCGGCCGCCGTTCATCGGCAGGCGCCCATGGCTGCCGCCATTGATGGCGAAAGGGGCGATCATGCGAGTTGCGGCGATTGCGGTTCTGGCGCTGGTGCTGCCGGCGCTGGGGGGATGCAAGATGGCGCTGCTCAAGGGCGCGACGCGGCTGGCGCTCGGCGCGGAGCAGGCGGAAACACTGGATCCGCTGGCGATGGTGCGTCGCCAGTTGCGGTCCCCACCGCCGCGCGCGCCTTCGCCAGCCGACGCGTCTTCGCGCCCGCCCGATCCTGCCAGGTGACGGCATGACGACGCTCGTGATGGTCGCGGCTGTCGCACGCAACGGAGCCATAGGGCGCGACAACCGGTTGCTCTGGCGCCTGAAGAGCGACTTGCAGCGTTTCAAGCGCATCACGCTAGGCAAGCCCATGATCATGGGGCGCAAGACGTATGACTCGATCGGCAGGCCGTTGCCGGGACGCACGACGATCGTCGTCACGCGCGACCCCGCCTTCGCCGCGGCAGGCGTGATGGTCGCCGCTTCGCCGGAGGCGGCGTTGCATCTGGCGCGGCAGGAGGCGGAAAAACTCGGTGTTCCCGACGTCATCATCGCGGGAGGGGGAGAAATCTACACCCGCTTCCTGCCGATTGCGGATCGGCTCGAGATCACCGAGGTCGACCTGGCGCCCGTTGCGGATGCCTACTTTCCACCGCTCGACCCGACGCTCTGGAAGGTCGCGGCACGAGAGGCGCATGCGCCGGGGCCAGGCGACGAGACGGCTTTCACCTTCGTGACCTACGTGCGGGCGGATGCCTGACACGAAGCTTGCGCTTTGCCGATCCTTGACCTTTTGCCGAAAGTCACCACTTCCCCACGATGGAGCGCATTGCGGTTCTCCCGCCGCTTGCCTATATCGACGCAACGAGTTTTCCCCGGAAACGAGGACTATATGCCCTGGAGCAACAATACCGGCGGCGGCGGCCCCTGGCAGCCCAAGAACAACGGCCCCTGGGGCGGTGGCCCGCAAGGTGGCGGTGGTGGTGGCGGCGGGGGCGGCAACCGTCCCCCGGATCTTGAGGATATTTTCCGCAAGGGACAGGACCGTCTGAAGAGCATTGTGCCAGGCGGCGGCGGCGTTGGCGGCATTGGCGTCGCGCTGATTGCGGTCGCCGGCGTGCTCGTCTGGCTCGCGACCGGTATTTACACCGTGCGCCCGAACGAAATCGGCATCGAGCGCGTGTTCGGCCAGTTCCGCAATGTCGCGCCGCCCGGTCTGCACTACAACTGGCCAGCGCCCATCGGGCGGGTGGACAAGCCGGTGATTGCCGTGCAGTCCGTCGAAATCGGCATGCGCACCGAAATGGGGCGCGGCGGGCTTCGGCGCGACGTGCCGCAGGAAAGCCTGATGCTGACGGGCGACGAGAATATCGTCGATATCGATTTCACGGTTCTGTGGCGCGTCGATGAGCGCAAGCCGCAGGATTTCATCTTCAACATGCGCAACACGGAAGCGACGGTGAAGGCTGTCGCGGAAGCTGCCATGCGCGAGGTGATCGGCAAGTCCAACGTCATCCCGGTTCTGACCGGCGCGCGCCAGACGACGGAGAGCGCCGTTCAGGAGTTGATGCAGAAAGTCCTGAACGAATACGGCGCCGGCGTCACGGTCCAGCAGGTTCAGTTGCAGAAGGTCGACCCGCCTGCGCAGGTCATCGATGCCTTCCGCGACGTGCAGGCGGCCCGCGCCGATCAGGAGCGCGCGCAGAACGAAGCGCAGGCCTATGCCAACAAGGTCGTGCCGGAAGCGCGCGGCGAGGCGGCCCGCATCATCCAGCGGGCCGAAGCGGAGAAGGAAAAGATGATTGCCGGCGCACGCGGCGAGGCAGCCCAGTTCGTCAAGCTCTACGACGAATACAAGAAGGCGCCGGAAGTGACGCGCCAGCGCCTGTTCCTCGAAACGATCGAACGCATTTATGGCGGCATGGACAAGGTGATCCTGGATCAGTCCGGGGCCGGGCAGGGCGTCGTCCCCTATCTGCCGCTTGATCAACTCAATCGCCGTTCCGGCACGCAGGGAGCGCCACGCTAATGGCACTGCACCCCATCATCGCCGGCGTGGTCGGCGTCGCCGCGGCTGCGGCCTTTACGTCGGTGTTCGTCGTCGATCAGACGCAACAGGCCATTGTCACGCAGTTCGGCAAGCCGCAGCGCGTGGTCGTGAAGCCGGGGCTCAACTTCAAGGCGCCGTTCTTCTTCGAGTCCGTCATCCATCTGGACAAGCGCATCCTGGATCTCGAATCGGCGTCGGAGGAAGTCATCACGTCGGACCAGAAGCGTCTCGTCGTCGATGCCTTCAGCCGCTATCGGATCGAGAATCCGCTGCAGTTCTTCCAGGCCACGTCCGGCTCCATCGCGGCGGGCGAGGACCGGTTGCGCACGCTGCTCAATTCGTCCCTACGCCGCGTTCTGGGCGAATCGAGCTTTGCGGCCGTGGTGCGCGACGAGCGCGCCGGCCTGGTGCTCAAGGTCAAGGAACAACTGAACCGCGAGGCCCAGGCCCTCGGTATCGGCGTTGTCGATGTGCGCATCCGTCGCGCCGATCTTCCGGAGCAGAACAGCCAGGCGGTCTTCCGGCGCATGCAGACGGAGCGTCAGCGCGAGGCGTCGGAGTATCGCGCGCAAGGCGTCGAGGCGTCGGAACGGATCAAGGCGCGCGCCGACCGCGACGTCGTCGTCACCCGGGCGGAAGCCGAACGCCAGGCACGCGAGACGCTGGGCTCGGGTGATGCGGAGCGCACCAAGCTGCTGGCCGATGCCTACGGGCGGGATGGCGAGTTCTTCGCGTTCTGGCGGTCGATGCAGGCCTATGAGGCCGGATTGCGCGCCGGCGACACGAAGATGATCCTGACGCCGGACAGCGACTTCTTCCGCTATCTGAACGATCCCAAGGGGCGCGCGCGCGCGCCCAATGGCGAGAAAAAGCAATAGCCGGCGGCGGCGGAGGCGACCATTCGGGATATTGTCTTCGCCGTCGCACTGGTGCTGGCCTTCGAGGGAATCGTCTGCGCCGCATTCCCATCGGCCATGAAGCGGGCCATGCAGCAGGCCGGTCACCTGCCGGAAGGCGCGATGCGCATCGCCGGGCTTGCGTCGGCGGTTGTCGGGGTCGCGCTGCTGTGGTTGATCAAGGCCGCGTGAAAAGTGACACAATTTTCTATATGACTATGGCTTTGACGCGTTTTGGCCGCAATTGATACCTTCATCACAGCCCGTCACGGGGCGACCATGACAGAATCCAGAGGGACACAGATGTCGACTCTTCCTATGCGTAGCGTTCGCGGCACACTGGCCAACAGGGCCAGCCGAGCGACGCGGGCCGTCGCGACCATCGCGCTCGGTGCCAGCCTGTTTCTGACGCAGGTGCCGGCGGCATTGGCCAGAGGGCCGGAATCGCTGGCCGATCTGGCCGCCAGCGTCATGGACGCGGTGGTGAACATCAAGGCGTCACAGACGGTGCAACAGCGCTCGGTTCCCATGCCGCAGTTGCCGCCGGGATCGCCTTTCGAAGACCTTTTCAACGACTTCTTCAATCGGCGCGGGCCGGGCGGCGAGGGCCAGCAGGGCCGTCCGCAGCAGCGCTCGTCCTCCTTGGGGTCCGGCTTCGTGATCGATGCCTCCGGCATCGTGGTGACCAACAACCACGTGATCGCCGACGCAAACGAGGTGACGGTGGTGTTCAACGACGGCACCGAACTGAAGGCCGAGGTGGTCGGCAAGGACTCGAAGGTTGATCTCGCGGTCCTGCGCGTGAAGACCGACAAGCCGCTGAAAGCCGTCAAGTGGGGCGATTCCCAAAAGGCACGGGTCGGCGATTGGGTGATGGCGATCGGCAATCCGTTTGGCTTCGGCGGCTCGGTTTCGGCTGGCATCGTCTCGGCCAAGGATCGCAATATCCGCTCCGGTCCCTATGACAACTTCATCCAGACCGACGCGGCGATCAACAAGGGGAACTCCGGCGGCCCGCTGTTCAATATGGCCGGCGACGTAATCGGCGTGAACACCGCCATCATCTCGCCGACCGGCGGATCGATCGGCATTGGTTTCGCCGTGCCGTCCGCCATGGCCATGGGCATCGTGGACCAGCTCACGAAGTTCGGCGAGACCCGGCGCGGCTGGCTCGGCGTTGCCATTCAGGACGTGGATGACGCGATGGCCGAGAGCCTCGGCATCGGCAAGGCGCGCGGCGCCTTCGTCTCCAGCGTGGATGACAAGGGCCCAGCGAAGCCGGCGGGAATCGAGCGTGAGGATGTCATCATCAAGTTCGACGGCAAGGATGTGCGCATGTCGCGCGATCTGCCGCGCATCGTCGCCGAGACGCCGGTGGACAAGCAGGTTGATGTCGTCATCCTGCGTGGCGGCAAGGAAGTCATCCGCCAGGTCAAGATCGGCCGCCTGGAGGACAATGACCGTCGCGCCAGCGCCGCGCCGGGCAATGCGCCGTCTTCCGGCAACAACAGCAATGCCTCGCGCACGGTGATCGGTCTCGATCTGTCTCCTCTCAATCCCGATCTGCGCCGCCGGTTCAACATCAAGGACAGCGTCAATGGCGTGGTCATCACACGCGTGGCGCCGGGATCGCGCGCTGCCGAGCGCATGATCCAGCCGGGCGATGTGATCGTCGAGGTGCAGCGCACGCCGGTCAAGACCGTTGCGGAGGTATCGAGCCGCCTGGATGAACTGAAGAAGGAGAAGCGCGCCAATGCGCTCTTCTACGTGGCGAACGCGAACGGCGACCTGCGCTACATCACGCTGCCGGTGGAGTGATCCTGTCCGTCGCCTGGTACAGGCCGGCATTCAGCAGACAGTAGAAAGGGCGGTCGAAAGGCCGCCCTTTCGCTGTGTCCTCCAGGATCGAAAGGCACCCGAAACGACCATGCTCTACAGGGCGAATTCGTCCCTGCGGTATCCCTGCGCGTAGAGGAGGGCGGTCAGGTCGGCATGTTCGATCCGGGCATGGGCTTCGGCCGCCACGGCGGGTTTGGCCCTGAAGGCGACGCCCAGACCGGCTTCGCGGATCATGTCCAGATCGTTGGCGCCGTCGCCGACTGCCAGGGTCTCATGGGCGGCCAATCCCAACCGCTCGCGCACCTCGATCAGGGTCAACCGCTTGGCCTCCTTGCCGAGGATCGGTTCCGCCACGCGGCCCGCGAGCAGGCCCTGGTCCAGAACGAGTTCGTTGGACCGGTCGGCGGTGAAGCCGATCGAGGCGCCGATCTTGCGGGTGAACAGGGTGAACCCGCCCGAAACGAGCCAGGCCTCGCCGCCATCGCGACGCATGGTCCTTACCAGTTCGGCGCCGCCCGGCGTGAGCGTTATGCGTTCGGCGATGATCCTGTCCGCGATGGTCGCGGGCAGGCCCTTCAGCAGCGCCACGCGCTCCCGAAGGGCGGGTTCGAAGGCGATCTCGCCGCGCATGGCCCGTTCGGTAATCTGCGAAACCTTGTCCTTGAGGCCAACGAAATCGGCGAGTTCGTCGATGCACTCCTGGCCGATCATGGTGGAATCCATGTCCGCCACCAGCAGTCGCTTGCGCCGTGTGGCCGCCGGCTGAACCACGACGTCCGCCGGTAGGCCCGCGAGCATCAGCTGGACGGCGAGCGCCGCGCCGCGACAGTCGAAGTGGTTGTCGGCTTCGAAGGTCAGGTCGGCGGCGATGCCTGGCGCCAGCCATTTCGCCGCATCGGCATCAGGTAGGCCTTGCGCTGCGGCGCGCAAGTGCGCTTCCTCCAGCACCGGAGTCGATGGATTGGCTATGAGTGTCGCGACGAACAGCATGGAACCGGCGGAAGCCCTTTCGGAGATAGCCCGGCGCTGCCGCGCCGGCGCGCTTGACGCCGTGCTGATCGCAGGTCCTACGGCCAGCGGCAAGTCCGCTCTTGCGCTGGCGCTGGCGGAAACGCTTGGTGGCACGGTGGTCAATGCGGATTCCATGCAGGTCTATGCGGATCTCCGCGTGCTCTCCGCGCGGCCGACGCGGGATGAGGAAGCGCGCGTTCCCCACCGTCTGTATGGGATCGTGCCGGCCGCGCGCGCCTATTCGGTGGGCGACTACCTGCGCGATGCGGCACCGGTACTGGCCGATCTCAAGCGGGCTGGGCGGGTCGCGGTTATCGTCGGCGGCACGGGGCTGTACTTCCGGGCGCTGACCACGGGGCTGGCCGAAACGCCCGTGGTGCCTCAAGAGGTGCGCGAGCGGGTCGAGGGGTTGGCGCGGCACGGCGCGGACCTGCATGCGGAACTGGCCAGGCGCGATCCGGAAGCCGCAGCCCGCCTCAGCCCGGCCGACAGCCCGAGGATCCAGCGCGCGCTGGAAGTCTTCGAGGCTACCGGAACGCCCATCTCCCGGTGGTGGCAGTCGCATCAGTCCGTTCCGCTGCTCGCCCCCGGGCGCTGGCAGGGACTGTTCCTCAACCCTTCGCGCGATGCCTTGTTTGCCAGAATCGATGCGCGGTTTCGCGAGATGATGGGTCAGGGCGCGCTGGAGGAGGTGCGACACCTGGCAACGCTTGGCCTTGCGGCCAATCGTGGGGTGATGAAGGCCCATGGCCTGCCGCATCTCGTGGCCCATCTCGCCGGCGCGCTGGACCTGGATGAGGCCATCCGGCTGGGACAGCGCGACACGCGCCGCTATGCCAAGCGTCAGCTGACCTGGGCGCGCAAGTTCATGCCGGACTGGATCTGGGCGGAGTCCGTCCCGGCGCTCGGCGGGTTGGTGCCGCCGGCCTGAACCGTCTCAGGCGGCCTTGCGGCCCTCTTCGGTGTGCGTGCGGTTGCGACCGTCGTTCTTGGCGCTGTACAGCGCCCGGTCGGCGGCGACGAGGAACTCCTCATACCCCAGCCCTTCCCGGCTTTCCGCAACACCGCAACTGATGGTGACCGTGAACGCGTTCGCGCCATCCGAAATCGTCATCTGCTCGATTCGTTGACGCAGACGCTCGGCGATGGCGATGGCTGTTGTCGCATTGGCGTCGTACAGGAGCATCGCGAATTCCTCGCCGCCTGTTCGGGCCAAGATGTCCCTTTGACTGCGGCAACAGGACTGGGCTGCTGTCGCGACGGCCTGGATGGCCTTGTCGCCGGCACTGTGGCCGTAGGTGTCGTTGATCCGCTTGAAGTAGTCGATGTCGATGACGATCATGGCGCAGCTGACCTCGTTCCTGGCGGCCAGCTTCAAGGTTGCGATGGATTGTTCCTTCATCGACCGCCGGTTGGCGACGTTGGTCAACGGATCGAGATGGGCGAGGTTCCACAGTTCCTGCTCCACCAGGGTGCGGCGCTCCATCTCCTCGGTCAGCCGTTTTCTCTGCTCCTCCAGCATCATGTTGAGCTGCTTGAGCTCCGTGATGTCCGTGAAGCTGATCACCAGCCCGTCGTTCATCGGGGCGGCGACGATGCGATACCAGCGCGCCGTGCCACCCCGTTCCAGGACGGCCTCGTAGGACAAGCACTGGCGCGTTTGCAGCACCTCGACATGCTGTTCCCACAGACCTTCCCTGCGCAACTCGGGGAACAGGCGGCTGACGGGAGTGGCCAGAACGTCCTGCTGCTCGCGCCTGAGCATTTCCAGCATGGGCGCGTTGGCTGCCAGGACGGCTCCGTCGATCACGTTCCCATGCCCATCACGCGTCGCGCGCACCGCCAGGATGCCGTCGGCGGCCGCATCGAGGATTTCGCGCAGCAGTTCATCGCTGTATTCGCGGGGACGGTTGTAGGAGCAGATGACAATGCCGCCGCGCCCGTCATCGAGCGGAAGATGCAGGCGGCCCCAGAGGTGAACCCGTCCGTTTTCCGCCTCCCTGTCGATGGCGAACAGCGGCGCGCGCAGCTCCAACGTCTTGAGGAAGGTCCGGCGCGCGCTTGCACCGGACTGCGGCGACTGATGGGCCGTGGACTTTCCGGTCAGGTCGGATCCTGTCAGGCGTTGCAGCGCCTCGCCGAAGTAGAGATACTCGAACTCTCCGTGGGCGTTCTTCTCGACCAGCGTCAGGTCGCGTCCGATCGTGCGCATGGTCACGCTGTCGATCAGGCGGACATGCGGCAGGCCGCCGGCGCGCTGGGCCTGCCGATAGCGGGCAAGCAGTTCGCGGCTCTCCGGCGTGCGCAGATGATCCTCG
Organism: Beijerinckiaceae bacterium; assembly: GCA_035437025.1. Lineage (GTDB taxonomy): Bacteria > Pseudomonadota > Alphaproteobacteria > Rhizobiales > Beijerinckiaceae > JAIUNP01. The sequence continues at coordinate 23,912 of DAOMXN010000009.1, forward strand.
ATGTCCGAGACGTACACCTGAAAGCGACCCGTTGTGAAAATACACGTATTAGATGTATATCGCACATGTTATTTCCAAATGGTTGCATTGCTGTCAGGCCGGCGGCTTCGCACGGCGCGGACTTCGCCAAGCGTGCGGGCCGGCCTGCGAGGCGAAAAACCTGATTTGTCAGTTGACGGCGCCGCAAACGCTTCCTAGTGTCCGCGCCGACGGAGATGGCCGATGGCTTTCATCATTCTTGTATGCAATGCGCCGGAGGTGGGACGGGTCTAGGCCCGATAGTCCCGACGCCGGCGCATATCCGAGGCCCCTCAGGGGCCTTTTTCTTTGTCCGAAACCGATGATGTGAACGAGCAGGCAGGAGAACGAGATGAGCGAGACGATGACCGGAGCGGAAATGGTGGTCCGCGCCCTGCAGGATCAGGGCGTCGAGCACCTGTTCGGCTATCCCGGCGGCGCGGTGCTGCCCATCTACGACGCGCTGTTCCAGCAGGACAAGGTGCAGCACATTCTGGTGCGGCACGAGCAGGGCGCGGCCCATGCGGCGGAAGGCTACGCCCGCTCGACCGGAAAGGTTGGCTGCGTGCTGGTGACGTCCGGTCCCGGCGCGACCAATGCGGTTACCGGGCTGACCGATGCCTTGATGGACTCGATCCCGCTGATCTGCATCACGGGGCAGGTGCCGACGCATCTGATCGGTTCCGATGCGTTTCAGGAAGCGGACACGGTCGGCATCACACGCCACTGCACCAAGCACAACTATCTGGTGAAGCGGGTCGAGGACCTGCCGCGCATTCTGCACGAGGCCTTCTACGTGGCGGCGAACGGGCGCCCCGGCCCGGTGGTCATCGACATTCCCAAGGACGTGCAATTCGCCCGGGGCAAGTATTCCCGCCCGACCAATTCCGAGCACAAGACCTATCGCCCCCGGGTGGACGGCGACATGGCGCTGATCGAGCGCGCGGTGGACCTCATGGCGAAGGCCAAGCGGCCGATCTTCTACACCGGCGGCGGCGTCATCAATTCCGGTCCGGCGGCATCGGCCGCGCTGCGCGATCTGGTGCGCGCCACGGGTTTCCCCATCACCTCGACGCTGATGGGGCTCGGCGCCTACCCGGCGGCCGATCCGCAATGGCTTGGCATGCTGGGCATGCACGGCACCTACGAAGCCAATCTTGCGATGCATGACTGCGACGTGATGATCAACATCGGCGCGCGTTTCGATGACCGGATCACCGGCCGCATCGATGCGTTCTCGCCGAAGTCCAAGAAAATTCACGTCGATATCGATCCGTCCTCGATCAACAAGAACGTGAAGGTCGATATCGGCATCATCGGCGATTGCGGGCGCGTCCTCGTCGAGATGGTGCGCATCTGGAAGGAGAAGAAGCACAAGGCCGACGCCGAGATGCTGAAGGCCTGGTGGGGGCAGATCTCCAAGTGGCGCGCGCGCAATTGTCTCGCCTACAAGCGCTCCGAGACGGAGATCAAGCCGCAGTATGCCGTCGAGCGCCTCTATGCGCTGACCAAGGGCAGGGATGCCTACTTCACCACCGAAGTGGGGCAACACCAGATGTGGGCGGCGCAGTTCCTGCATTTCGAGGAGCCGAACCGCTGGCTCACCTCGGGCGGTCTCGGCACCATGGGCTACGGCCTGCCGGCGGCAGTGGGCGCGCAGCTCGCCCATCCGAAGTCGCTGGTCGTCTGCGTCGCGGGGGAAGCCTCGGTGCTGATGAACATGCAGGAAATGTCCACCGCGGCGCAGTATCGGCTGCCGGTCAAGATCTTCATCCTGAACAACGAGTACATGGGCATGGTGCGGCAGTGGCAGGAACTGCTGCACGGCGGACGCTATTCCGAGAGCTATTCGGCGGCGCTGCCGGATTTCGTGAAGCTCGCCGAGGCCTATCACGCCAAGGGCATCCGCTGTTCCGATCCGAAGGAACTGGACGCGAAAATCCAGGAGATGATCGATTATCCCGGGCCGGTGATCTTCGACTGCCTTGTCACCAAGGAAGAGAACTGCTTCCCGATGATCCCCTCGGGCAAGGCGCACAATGAGATGATCCTGCCGGATTTCGAGGGCGACACCGGCCAGATCATCGATGCCAAGGGCAAGCAGCTGGTGTGACGATGAGGCCCACCCTCGCCGATCTGGAGCAGGCGCACGCCGTCGTTCGCGCCGCCATGCCGCCGACGCCGCAGTATGCCTGGCCGTTGCTCGGACAGCGGCTGGGCGCCGAGGTCGTGGTCAAGCACGAGAACCACACCCCGACCGGGGCGTTCAAGGTGCGCGGCGGACTGGTCTACATGGACCGGCTCAAGCGCGAGCGCCCGCAGGTCGCCGGCGTCGTTTCGGCGACTCGCGGCAATCACGGCCAGAGCCTCGCCTTCGCCGGTGGCCGGCACGGGGTGGCGGTGACGATTGTTGTCCCGCGCGGCAATTCGATCGAGAAGAACGCGGCGATGCGCGCCTTCAGGGCCGACCTGATCGAGCACGGCAGCGACTTCGAGGAAGCGCGGCAAGAGGCGCGGCGCCTGGCGGAGAACCGGGGCCTCGAAATGGTCCCGTCCTTTCATCCGGACCTGATGTGCGGGGTTGCGACCTATGCACTGGAACTGCTCACCGCGCATCCCGATCTCGACGTCCTCTATGTACCCATCGGGCAGGGCTCGGGCATCTGCGGGTGCATTGCCGCGCGGGACGCTCTGGGTCTGAGGACGGAGATCGTCGGCGTTCAGTCGACCGAGGCGCCGGCCTATGCGCTGTCCATGGCCGCGGGCCACGCGGTTTCCACCAACAGCGCCAACACCAAGGCCGACGGCATGGCGACGCGCGTACCGGATGGCGAAGCGCTGGCGATCATCCTGAGGGGCGCAGCGCGGATCGTCACGGTCACCGATGATGAGATCGCTGTTGCCACGCGGGCCTACTGGACCGACACGCACAACATCGCCGAAGGGGCGGGCGCCGCCGCCCTTGCCGCCGCGATGCAGGAAACGACGCGGCTTGCCGGCCGGCGCGTCGGGCTGATCCTGTCGGGCGGCAACATCGATTTCGACCTGTTCCGGACCTGGATCTGCGGCGTGCCCGCGTCCCAACCCATTTGAGCGAGCGAGAGCCATGAAATCCCACTATTCCGACCCATCCCGGCACCAGAGCGTGGAACGGCGCACCCTGGCGATCATCGTCGACAACGAGCCGGGCGTGCTTGCCCGCATCGCCGGCATGTTCTCCGGCCGCGGCTACAATATCGAAAGCCTCACGGTTTCCGAGACCGAGCACGAGAAGCACCTCTCGCGCATCACGGTCGTGACGCGGGGCACCCCGGAGGTGATCGACCAGATCAAGGCGCAGCTCGACCGCCTCGTTCCCGTGCACCGGGTCGTCGACCTGACCCTCTCCGGCAGCGCGATCGAGCGCGAACTGGCGCTGGTCAAGGTGGCGCAGGAGGGCGCGACGCGCAGCGAGCATCGCATGGAGGCGCTGCGCCTTGCCACCGCGTTCAACGCCCGCACCGTCGACGCCACGCTCGGCTCCTTCATCTTTGAGATCGCCGGAACGAGCGACGACGTCGAGCGCTTTGTCTCGCTGCTGGGGCAGATCGGCCTCGTCGAGGTGGCGCGCACCGGCATCGCGGCCATCACGCGGGGTGCCGGGGGTCTCTAGATGTCCGCGTCGGCGACACTCGCGGCGCTCCTCGTCTTCTCCTTCGTGAACTCGGTCACGCCGGGGCCGAACAACCTGATGCTGCTCGCTTCAGGGGTGAACTTCGGCTTCCGCCGCACCATTCCGCATATGCTCGGCATCGGCTGCGGTTTCATGGTGATGACGGCGCTGGTGGGCGTAGGCCTCAGCCAGGTCTTCGAGCGCTTTCCCATTGCCTATCTGGCGCTGAAGGTCGCCGGGGCGGGCTACATGGTGTGGCTCGCCTGGAAGATCGCCACATCGGGTCCGGTCGGCGAAGGGACGTCTCGCGGCAAGCCGATGACCTTCCTGCAGGCAGCGGCCTTCCAGTGGGTCAATCCCAAGGCCTGGATGATGGTCGTGACGGCGGTTTCGACCTATTCCATCACCGACAGCGTGGTTGTGAACGCCTTGACCATTGCCCTTGTCTTCGGGATCGTGAATCCGCCCAGCATCAGCGTCTGGGTCCTGTTCGGCACCGCCATGCAGCGCTGGCTGCGTGATCCAGTTCGTCTGCGCCTGTTCAACGGGTGCATGGCGGCGGCGCTGATTGTCTCGCTCATCCCGATGCTGCTTGATGGCAAACCTTAGCTGCTGCTGCTCTTCCCGCTTGACCGGGCCGAAACTTAGGCCTTTAAGCGCCGTCGAAATTCCCTTCCGTTTATGACATCTGACAGGAGTTCCCATCCCATGCGCGTTTACTACGACCGCGACGCCGATCTGAATCTGATCAAGGGCAAGAAGGTCTGCATCGTCGGCTATGGTTCGCAGGGCCGCGCCCATGCGCTGAACCTCAAGGAGTCCGGCGTCAAGAACATCGTCATCGCGCTGAAGCCGACCTCGGCAACCGCCGAGAAGGTGAAGGCCGACGGGCTGAAGGTCATGTCCGTGGCCGAAGCCGCCAAATGGGCCGACGTCATGATGATGGCGACGCCGGACGAGTTGCAGGCCGACATCTACAACACCGAGATCGCCCCCAACATCCGCGACGGCGCGGCGATCGCCTTCGCGCACGGCCTCAACGTGCACTTCAACCTGATCGAGCCGAAGAAGTCGCTCGACGTGATCATGATCGCGCCGAAAGGCCCGGGCCACACCGTGCGCGGCGAGTACCAGAAGGGCGGCGGCGTGCCCTGCCTGATCGCCATCCACCAGGATGCTTCCGGCAACGCGCATGACATCGCCCTGTCCTATGCTTGCGGCGTGGGCGGCGGCCGTTCGGGCGTGATCGAGACCAACTTCAAGGAAGAGTGCGAAACCGATCTGTTCGGCGAGCAAGTCGTGCTCTGCGGCGGTCTGGTCGAGCTGATCCGCGCCGGCTACGAGACCCTGGTCGAGGCCGGCTACGCCCCGGAGATGGCCTACTTCGAGTGCCTCCACGAGGTGAAGCTGATCGTCGACCTCATCTACGAGGGCGGCATCGCCAACATGAACTACTCGATCTCCAATACGGCAGAGTTCGGCGAGTACGTGACCGGCCCGCGCATCATCACCGACGAGACGCGCGCCGAAATGCGCCGCGTTCTGAAGGACATCCAGACCGGCGCCTTCACCTCGGAGTGGATCCGCGAGTGCCGCGCCGGCCAGCCGAAGTTCAAGGCCACGCGCCGCATGAACGATGCGCATCCGATCGAGGAGGTTGGTTCCAAGCTCCGCGCGATGATGCCGTGGATCGCCAAGAACAAGCTCGTCGACAAGGCGCGCAACTGATCCCGCGTCGCCGGTCGGTCACCGGCACCTGTCGGATACGTGAAAGGCCCCGCCGTCGCGCGGGGCTTTTTTCGTTGGCGCGATCGCGTATCTGATAGGCCGCAACGGAGAGCCCCGGCATGACGCGTTTCTATGACGACCTGCCGCGCGAAGCGGATTTCGGCGCCCTGCTCGAACCGGCCGCCTATGTGCCGCTGCCGCATGACTGGCTGGTTGGCGTGACCGACGTGGTCGATTCCACCGGCGCCATCGCCGCCGGGCGCTACAAGTCCGTGAACATGGCCGGCGCGACGGTGATCGCCGCGCTGACGAATGCCTTCCCCGGCCGGAGCTTTCCGTTCGTTTTCGGCGGCGATGGCGCGAGCTTCGCCATTCCCGGGACACAGGAGAGCGCGGCGCGCGCCGTTCTCGGGCAAACCATCCGCTTCGTCGAGGAAGCGCTCGGTCTTGCCCTGCGCGCGGCCCTGATCCCGGTTTCGGATCTGCGTGCGGCGGGAAAGGACGTTGCCGTGGCGCGGCACGCCGCGTCTGCATCGATCGCCTACGCCATGTTCCGGGGCGGGGGCCTCTCCCATGCGGAAGCCGAGATGAAACGCGGCGCCTATGCCGTTGCGCCATCCGCGCCGGGTGATGCGCCCGATCTGACCGGCCTGTCCTGCCGGTGGAGCCCGATCCCGGCGCGTCACGGCGTGATCGTCTCGCTGATCCTGTCGCCGGCCCACGGCGAGGATGCGGAGTTTCGTGCGGTGGTCGGCAAGGTTCTGGGCTTGGCCTCGGAAGCCGGGCAGGCCGCGCGTCCGGTGGCGTTGGCGGAGGATATTAGCGTGCGTTGGCCTCCGGACGGCGCCGTGAACGAGGCCCTGACCCGTCCCGTCTGGCGGCGGGCGCCGGCCCTGGCGCGGCTCTACCTGCGCGGCCTGATCGCCTTTCAGAAACTCATCTTCGCCCGCAACTGGACCGTTGGCGCCTTCGATCCGGCCCGCTACCGTCGCGATCTCGTGGCCAACGCCGATTTCCGGAAATATGACGACGGGCTGAAGCTGACGCTCGACTGTACGCCCGCGCTGGCCGACCGCCTCGAGGCGCTGCTGGCCGAGGCCGAGCGCAGCGGCGTGGCGCGTTTCGGATTGCATCGCCAGGGCGCGGCGATCGTCACCTGCTTCGTCCCCTCCGCGGCGCGCAATGATCATGTGCACTTCATTGACGGTGCCGACGGCGGCTACGCGCGGGCCGCGCACAGGCTCAAGGCGAAGCAGGCGGCGTGACTGGCGCCTAGGGAATGGCCAGTTCCACCACCACCGGACAGTGATCGGACGCCTTGGGTCGGTCCCAGCCGATGCGCGGAAACCGCGGACCTTCATAGCGGCGCGCACGATACGGCTGTCCCATGCGGATAATGTCCGGGACGGCATCGGGATTTGCCTTGGCGAGCGCCGGCGAGACCAGCAGCATGTCGAGTTGCGCATACTGGTCTTCCGGGCCGTGATAGGTGGTCCACCGCTCGTCCGGTTCGCGCCGGCGGACGATGTTCTCGCTGAACCCGTCGGCGAACAATGGTTCCAGGCCGTGCGGCGCCACCTTGCCGGTGTCGTCCAGCAGCGGCAGGCCATCCACCTCGGTGAAGTCGTTCATGTCGCCGCAGATGATCCAGTTGGCGTCCCGCGCATGCCGACCGAAGCGGTCCTCGATCAGCCGGCGGATGCCGAGCGCCTCGGCCTTGCGCATGGGCCTGGTCAGTTCGCGCGAGGGGTTCATCGACTTGAGGTGACAGACGTAGAGCGTCAGCGGCCGACTGCCGACCTCAAGGTCGATCTCCAGGCAATCCCGGCGGAACAGCCGATCGTTCTGCGTCAGGCGCCGCTCGCGACCGTTGATCCTTTCACGGTAGTTCTTCAGGTCCTCGTTCCAGACGCCGAGCTCCTGGAAGGTCCGGTGCGCGTGCGTGCGCACCCGGATCGGGACCTTGGACATGACGCCGACATCGATGCCGCGCCCGTCGTTGCCGTCGAGGACAACGCGCCAGTCGTAGTAGTGCCGGCGATCGACGGCGAACAGGTCCGAATCCTCCGGCCGGCGGCCAGCGCGGCGGGCTTCGCGGCGCAGTTCGTTCTTCTCCGCGGCCGCCTCAGGCTCGATCATCCGCTTCACGTAGCGCTGGTAGAAAACCTCAAGCGATTCCTTGCTGTCCACCTCCTGCAAGGCGACGATGTCCGCCCGGCAGGCATGCAGGGCAAGCGCGGTGAGCTGGCGCTTGTCATCGGATGCGGCAGCCTCGACAATGCGACGGGCGAGTTTCAGTTCCTCCGGATTGTCGAACTGGTAGGCGCCGACGAGATTGTCCTCGGGTGGCATGGCATCGGGAAATGCCAGGCGCGTGAACAGGTTCTCGACGTTGAAGGTGGCGACGCGGATCGTGTTGCGGCGGCTCATGCGCATGTTCATCCCGGTGGAGGATCGCCGCAGGATAGGCGAGACGACCGGCGATCCCAAGCGCGAATGCAGCCGGTGCTTGCGGTCGGCCTGCCGGTTCTCTACTTCTTGACGCTGCCGGCCCAGAAGAGCCGGGCAGGGGAGAAGGCGTGGCGTCGAACCAGAACAACACGGCAGAGCCGGCGATCCGGTTCGATGGCGTTTCCATTTCCTACGTCCTTGCGGATGGCGGACGGTACGACGCCGTCGCGCCGGTGGACATCAGCATCGCCGACGGGGCGTTCGTTTCCATCGTCGGTCCGACCGGATGCGGCAAGTCGACGCTGCTCAATGTCGCGGCCGGCCTGGCCGCGCCGACCACCGGCTCCGCCACGATCTTTGGCAAGCCGCTCGCCGGCATCAACGCGCAGGCCGGCTACCTGTTCCAGCAGGATGCGCTGATGCCGTGGAAGACGGCGCAGGACAATGTCGCGCTCGGTCTGGAAGTGCAGGGGCTGCCGCGTGCGCAAGCTCTGGCGAAGGCGCATGACATGCTGCGGCGCGTCGGCCTCAAGGGTTTCGGCGAGCGCTATCCGCATCAGCTCTCCGGCGGCCAGAAGAAGCGTGTGGCGCTGGCGCAGGTGCTGGTGCGCGGCCCCAAGATCCTGCTGATGGACGAGCCGTTCGGACCGCTGGATGCGCAGACGCGGCTTATCATGGGCGAACTGCTGTCGGGCCTCTGGCAGGCCGACCGCAAGGCGGTGATCTTCGTCACGCACGATCTCGACGAGGCCATTGGCCTTTCCGACCGCGTGCTGATCATGGCCGCCGGGCCGCAGTCGCGCATCATCGGCGATTTCGAGATCGGGCTGGAGCGGCCGCGCGATCTTGCCGAGATCCGCTCCGACAGCCGCTTCCACACGCTGCATGCGGAGATCTGGGCCGTGCTGCGCGACGAGGTGCGCAAGACCTATCGCGACGTGGAGGCGGCATGATGAGCCGCGCCAAGCTCCTCGTCCTTCAGGTCGGCGTCGCGGTCATCGCCATCGCCATCTGGCATGTGGTGACCACGACGAACCTCATCGGCGACCAGAAGGTGATGAAATTCTTCTTCTCGACGCCGGCCGATGTGTTCTGGCGGACCTGGAAGGTGTTTGCGGAAGGCACGATCTGGCGCCACCTCGGCATTACCCTGTGGGAGACGATCCTCGCCTTCGTGATCGGATCGGCCGCCGGCATCGTCATCGGCTTCTGGTTCGCCCGCCAGCCGCTGGTCGCGGCGGTGTTCGACCCCTACGTGAAGATGATCAACGCCCTGCCGCGCGTGGTGCTGGCGCCCATCTTCGCGCTGTGGTTCGGTCTCGGCATCTGGTCGAAGGTGGCGCTTGGCTTCACGCTGGTGTTCTTCGTGGTGTTCTTCAATGTCTACCAGGGGGTCAAGGAAGTGAACCCCGTGGTGCTCGCCAACGCCCGGATGCTGGGCATGAACGAACGCCAGTTGCTGCGCCATGTCTACTGGCCGGCGGCGCTGTCCTGGGTGTTTTCCTCGCTGCACACTTCGGTGGGGTTCGCGCTGGTGGGCGCGGTGGTCGGCGAGTATCTCGGCTCCTCGGCGGGGCTCGGCTATCTCATCCATCAGGCGGAAGGCGTGTTCGATGTCGCCGGTGTCTTTTCCGGGATGTTGATCCTCGCCGTTTTCGTCGTCATCATCGATGGCCTGGTGACGATGATCGAAGGGCGGCTCCTGAAATGGCGGCCCTCTACGGAAATCAAGACGCAGGCATGATGCCTGCCCAACTCTTCTGGAGGAAACGATGCGGATTTCGAGACGTGGACTTCTGGTGGCCGGCGCCGGCCTGGTGGCGATGCCGGGCATCGTCCGGGCGCAGAGCGTGGAGAAGCCGAAGCTGGTGCTCGGCGTCGGCGGCAAGAACCTGCTCTACTATCTGCCGCTGACCATCGCGGAGCGGAGGGGCTTCTTCAAGGAGCAGGGCCTTGACGTCGAGATCACCGACTTCGGCGGCGGCGCGAAGGCGCTGCAGTCGCTGGTGGGCGGTTCCGCCGACATCGTGACGGGCGCCTACGAGCATACGATCCGCATGCAGGCGAAAGGCATCGATATCCGCTCGACGCTGGAACTCGGCCGTTTCCCTGCCATCGTCGTGGCGGTCAAGAAGGACCTTGCCGGCAAGGTCAAGTCCGCCGCTGACCTGAAGGGCCTGAAGATCGGCGTCACGGCGCCGGGCTCCTCGACCAACATGCTCGTGCAGTTCGCCATGGTGAAGGCGGGCCTGAAGCCGATGGACGCGGCCTGGGTCGGTGTCGGTGCGGGCGCTTCGGCCGTCGCGGCCATGAAGAAGGGCGAGATCGACGCGATTTCCAACCTCGATCCGGTGATTTCCAAGCTTGAGGCCGACGGCGACATCGTGGTGCTGATCGACACCCGCACCGAGGCCGGTACGCAGGCGCTGTTCGGCGGCACCAATCCCGCCGCGTGCCTCTACATGAAGAACGACTTCATCGAGAAGAACCCGGAAACGACGCAGCGCCTCGTGAATGGCCTGTTCAAGGCGCTGAAGTGGATAGGCAGCGCCTCGGCGGATGATATCGCCAATTCGGTTCCGGCCGAATACCACCTCGGCGACAAGGGCATCTACATGCGCTCGCTCGCGGCGGTTCGCGACAGCTACTCGAAGAACGGCATCGTCAGCGAGGCGGGGCACCAGTCGATCCACGCCATGCTCGTGCAACTGGATGCCGAACTGAAGGACGCGAAGATCGGGCGCGACAAGACGTTCGTCGAGCGGTTCGTGGCAAAGGCGAGCGCCTAGGGCGGCATCGGGCGCGCTCCCTCGCCTCGGGTGAGCGCGCCGGCCGTCCTGCCAGGCTGACTTGCGATGCCGCGCGTCCTGTCGATCCAGTCGCACGTGGCGGACGGCCATGTTGGCAATGCCGCCGCCGTCTTGCCGATGCAACGCCTCGGGATCGAGGTGCTGCCGGTGCATACGCTGCAACTGTCCAATCACCCCGGACACGGCGCTTTCCGGGGCCGGGTCTTCGAGGCGTCGCATGTCGCGGAAGTTCTGGAAGGGCTGGAAGCGCATGGCAGTCTTGCGTCCTGTGATGCCGTCCTGACGGGCTACCTCGGCTCCGCCGCGATCGCCGAGGTGGTCCGTGATGTCGTCGCGCGTGCCAGGTCGCTGAACCCGTCGCTTGTCTATGTCTGCGATCCCGTGATTGGGGACGCGCACAAAGGCGTGTACGTCCGGCCGGACCTCGCCGACGCGATCCGCGACCGGCTGGTGCCGCTGGCGGACTTCCTGCTGCCGAACCAGTTCGAACTGCAGTTTCTCACGGGGATCGACATCTGCGACGCAGCGTCGCTCCGCGCTGCGGCCGAGCGGTTGACGGGCGGCGTCAGAAGCGCCGTCGTCACCTCCGTGACGCATGGCGGGATTGCCGCGCCCTGTGTCGCGACCGCGCTGTTTGACGCGCGGGGAACCGAAGTGATCGAGACGCGCCGCATCGATCGCCAGTTCAGTGGCGCGGGCGACTGCTTCGCCGCGCTGTTCACGGCTTATCGGCTGGTGACAGGAGACAACCGAGCGGCGCACTGGCAGGCGGCGACCGCAATGGCCAGCCTGCTCAGCAAGACGGAGCGGCTCGGGCGCGACGAACTGGCCCTCGTCGAGGGGCAGGGCGCCTTTCGCCTGCGCAGCCTGGCCGAACTCAGCCGGGCCCACCGACAATGGAAACGGCCGGGCTGAGCCGGCCGTTCCAGGATGCGCAGGGTCGAAGTGACGTGGCGCGGCTCGAAGGCGACGTCCGGATGGACACCGCGCGCCGGCCGAATGCTCTTAGCGGAAGCGGACCTTGTCCTTGATCGCGGCTTCGGCGTTGGACGGGACCACGTTCTTGGCAACGAAATCATTCCAGTCCTTGTAGGGACGCTTGGCGATGATGTCGGCGGCGCGCTTCTCGCCGATCTGCGGCAGCTTGTCGAGTTCAGACGCCGGGGCGGTGTTGAGGTTGACGAGCTGGTTCTGCGCAGCGGGCTGCGCGGCCGGAGCCGGGGCGGT
>DAOMXN010000010.1:0-34242 GCA_035437025.1 Beijerinckiaceae bacterium
GCCGCGTCCATCAGGCGATGGTCGAGATCGTCGGCAGGCCACGCCGGCGCGCCGGCAGGATTCACGCGCCCTGCTCCGGCGTGGTTTCGCCGTCCTTTTCCAGCGAATCGATGAGTTCGCCGAACTCGCGCGCCTCGCGGAAATTGCGATAGACCGAGGCGAAGCGGACATAGGCGACGGAATCGAGGCCCTTCAGCCCCTCCATGATCAGTTCGCCGATCTGCTCCGAGGTGACGTCGCCGTCGCTGGACGCCTCAAGCTGGCGCACGATGCCGTTGATCAGCCGCTCGATGCGCTCATCCGGCACCGGACGCTTGCGCAGCGCGATATGCACCGATCGCGACAGCTTGTCGCGATCAAACGGCACGCGCCGGCCCGAGCGCTTGACCACGGTGAGTTCGCGCAGCTGCACCCGTTCGAACGTGGTGAAGCGGCCGCCGCAATCGGGACAGACGCGCCGGCGGCGGATCGACGTGTTGTCGTCCGCGGGGCGCGAATCCTTCACCTGCGTGTCGAGCGAGCCGCAATAGGGGCAGCGCATGGGGGCTCCGGTCAGGCGTCCTGGCCCGCGGCGCGCGGGCCGGAAAACCTCAATAGATCGGGAAGCGCGCCGTCAACTGGTGGACCTTGGCCTTCACCGCCTCTTCCACCGCGCCGTTGCCGGCATCGCCGTGCTTCGACAAGCCTTCCACCACCTCGGCGATCAGGTCGCCGACCGTGGTGAACTCGGAGACGCCGAAGCCGCGCGAGGTCGCCGCCGGGGAGCCGAGGCGCACGCCGGAGGTCACCATCGGCTTTTCCGGATCGAAGGGGATGCCGTTCTTGTTGCAGGTGATGTGGGCGCGCCCGAGCGCCGCTTCCGCCGCCTTGCCGGTGACTTTTTTCGGGCGCAGGTCGACCAGCATCAGGTGATTGTCGGTGCCGCCGGTAACCAGCGCGAAGCCGTGGCCGAGCAGGCTCTTGGCCAGCGCCTGCGCGTTGTCCACCACCTGCTGCGCGTAAGCCTTGAACTCCGGCTGCAAGGCTTCGTGGAAGGCCACGGCCTTGGCGGCGATCACATGCATCAGCGGACCGCCCTGGATGCCGGGGAAGATCGCCGAATTGACCTTCTTGGCGATCTCCTCGTCGTTGGTGAGGATCATGCCGCCGCGCGGGCCGCGCAGGGTCTTGTGCGTCGTCGTGGTGACGACATGGGCATGCGGGAAGGGCGAAGGATGCGCGCCTCCCGCCACCAGACCGGCGAAATGGGCGATATCGACCATGAAAAAGGCGCCGACCGCGTCGGCGATCTCCCGGAACCGGGCGAAGTCCCAGTGTCGGGCATAGGCCGAGCCGCCGGCGACGATGATCTTCGGCTTGTGCTCCTTCGCCAGCTTTTCCACCTCGTCCATGTCGATGGTCTGGGTGTCGGGCCGCACGTTGTAGGAGACGACGTTGAACCACTTGCCGGACATGTTGACCGGCGCGCCGTGGGTGAGGTGTCCTCCGGCGGCGAGGTTCAGGCCCATGAACGTGTCGCCCGGGCGCATCAGGGCGAAGAATACGCCCTGGTTGGCCTGCGAGCCCGAATTCGGCTGCACATTCGCGAAGGAACAGCCGAACAGCTTGCAGGCGCGCTCGATCGCGAGCTTTTCCGCAATGTCGACGAACTGGCAGCCGCCGTAGTAGCGCCGGCCGGGATAGCCTTCGGCGTATTTGTTGGTCAGCACAGAGCCCTGCGCTTCCAGCACGGCGCGCGAGACGATGTTCTCCGAGGCGATGAGTTCGATCTCGTCACGCTGGCGACCGAGTTCCAGATCGATCGCCCGGGCGATTTCCGGATCGCGGTCGGCGAGGGAGGCGGAAAAGAAGGAATTGGAGCGGGGAGCGGCCATGGGCGCCTCGTCAATCAGTCGCGACTTCGCGGAGGAACGGGTTTCGGCCGGCGCTTAGCATGCGCGGCAAGCGGGGGGAAGGCCGTGTTCGCGAGGTGCGAAGAGATGACGGCTGCGACGCGGCCTAGCGTCCCGCCTTCTTCTTCTGCGCCTGAAGCACCAGCTTGCGCACCGGCTCCAGCGTGCGCTGCGTGATCACGGCATAGCCGGCGCGGTTGAAGTGGCCGTCCGGCACGGCGCCCCGACCGTCGCGGAAATCCATCATCTTGCCTTCGCCGCCGAGCGTGAAGTTCTTGTTTCCGTGCATGCTCTGGTCATGCACCGGCGGGCGGATCAGATAGGTCAGGATGCCTTTGCCGGCGAGCGTCGCCATGGCGCTGCCGTTGCTGGACCGGCAGGCGTCGAGAGACATGCCGTGCCGCCGGTCGTTCTGGCAGCCGTTCCAGTAGACGACGATGTCCGTGCCGGAACCGATCCAACCGGCGCGACTGGCGGTGGCGGCGCTCACCTCGCCATTCACACCCTGATTGGAGACACGCACGTCGAGACCGCGCGCCTTCAACGCCGCCTCAAGCTGCGAGGGATAGCGGTCCTCGGCGGAAACACCCGTTCCGGCCACATTGCTGTCGCCGATGACCACGATGTTCACCGTCTGCGCCTGCGCGACCGGCGCCGCGAGCGCCAGAACGGCGGCGGCCGAAAGCCACAGGCGTGTCTGCGAGGTGAAGACGCTGACGCCCCATGTCCGTGCCATGACCAACCTCCATCTTTCCGGCTTCCCCGCCGGGCAGTGAGACGCTACTCCTCTGCGCAGCGGCCGTAAATGGACCCCGGGGCGACGGCCGGAACACAGTCTTGCGATGAGGCCGCGCATGCGACGATTGTGGGTGCTCGTCTTTCTGCTCCTTGCCGTTCCGGCGCTGGCGGCCGGCGAGAACTGCCCGGTCGGCGGCGATGCGTCGCGGGCTGCCATCGACGCCGCGCCCAGTTGCAGCGCCGCGATGAAGCAGGTGCGGGACTGCCCCTGGGGTTCGGGCATGGACAACATCCTGTGGCGCCATGCCATGGACAAGTGCGAGGCCGGCGTCTTCGCGCGCCTGACGCCAGCCGAACGCCGGCACCTTGATCGGGCGGACGCCGCCTGCACGCGCAAGGTCGCGCGGCAATCCGGCACGATGGCGGTTTCCGCCGCAGCGCTCTGCCGCGCCGATGCGGCGATGAAGCTGGCCCGCCGCAAGAAGGGCTAGCAAACCGGAAAGCGGCACTATTGCATCAGCGGGGGGCGTTTGGGCTTCTTGAGGAAGGAACTCACCACCAGGGCGTGCGCAATGTGCTCCGCCATGCAGCGATAGCCCAGATCGTTGAGATGCAGGTCGTCATCGGTGAGGACCGGCGTTCCCTTGGCCTTTTCTAGGAACTCCATCGCGGCATAGCGGCGCACCAGCAGGACGCCTTCCCTTTCCGCAAGTTCCGTCAGCGCGTGGCGGATGGCATGATAGTGCTCGTCGCGCACGGACTTGGCGGTGTATTGCAGGCCGACCAGCACCACGTCGATGTCGTGAGACTTCATCCATCGGACGTGATTGGTGACGGTCTGGACAAACTGCTCGACGGGAACGCGATTGAGCGCATCGTTGGTGCCGACCTGCCAGAGCACCAGTGTCGGGCGCTCGAGGGCGACCTGCATGCGCAGGCGCTCGGCGGTCACGGCGGCGAGCTCGCCCGATACGCCGCGGTTGACCATGGTCAGCTTCAGGTCCGTGTAATTGCGCAGCAAAATCTCGGAAAGCTGGTTTGGATAGGAGCGCGAGGGGGCGGAAGCGCCAATGCCCACCGTGGAGGATGAGCCAATCGCCATCACCTTGAGAGGCAGCTTGCGTTCGAGCGAAGCGGCAAGATTTGGAAGCGGTTCAGGCGTGGCAATGTCCGGCAGCGGCGTCTCGCAGGCAGAACTGATCGGCGGGGTGCCGCCCGCAGCGAGAGCCGAGGCGTTCATCACCACGGCAAGTGCCGCTACGAGGAGGCACCGCGCAATCGATCCTTCAACTCCGAGAGCCATCCAGTCACTCCCAAGATCACAATCCCGCTCGCCAGGATGACGGTATCGACCGCCAGATTACCGCCAAGGACGAACCTTGCCAACTGGCCGGCCAGGCTCGCCAGCGATCCTACACAGAAGACATATAACGAATTGCGGCCCAAAAGGCACAAAAAACCGACGACTACGGGGAAAAAACGCAGAATGAGCGGGAATGCCGCAGCCATCACGGCGAACAGGCTGAGCGCATGCCACAGGCGCAGCGGCGTCAGGTAGGTCTTGTCGATCACGAAGAACAGCAGTGGCTGCGGCAAGGTCAGGGGATCAGGATTGTAGCCGATGGCGGCGATCACCAGTCCGACCAGGAACCCCGGCAGACCGAGGGCCAGCACCTTGCGCGGGTTGCGGTGCAGCCAGGCGCCGATACCGTTGTCACCGGCCGCCACGAAGCCGAGGACAAAGATCAGCTGCCAGCACAGGGGATTGAAAAACCAGACTCCCTCCAATGGCCAGGTCGGAAAGTTGACCTGCGACACCAGCGCGAAGACGTAGAGCGCGAGCGACAGCGGCAAGACCAGCCCCGCGTTCAGCCGATGCACGAGCGCCAGCAGGACCGCACCGAACATCAGCACGACGTAGAGCGGCAAGATGTCGAAGTAGCCAAGCTGGTGCGTGAGCAGCACCAGACCGACGTGCGTGCGGATCGGATCGTGGAACACCGAAGCGGCGTTGTGCCATTCCAGCAGTGCCTGGTGCTGAACGACCAGCGCCGTCGCCGCCAGGAGCGCGATCGCCAGCATGGTGATGACGATCTGGGCGGCATAGAGCGTGACGCCCCGCGCTCCGACACGCAGGATGGTTCGGCGCACGGTCAACGGATCGCCGCCGCCGGCGGCGATGCCGCGCAGCGACCAGCCCGCGAGGAAAACGAAAAGCTCCGCTGAATCGGAAATGCCGATGTTGCGATGCGTCAGGCGCTCGTACGCGAGCCCGGGGACATGATTGATGAAGATGCTGACGAGCGCGAAACCGCGCCAGAAATCAATCGCATTGGGCGCCCTGATGGACACGTCCCGCTCCAGTCACCTGGCCGTCGCGCTGGCGGTCACGCGGTGTGACGCTGCGCACGGCGCAGGACTCCGAATGCCACCAAATTCCGAAACATCAAGGGCAATCGCATGCATCGACTCCCCGCTCTCGCAGTGTTGACCCTCGCCGTCACCGCCGCCGCCGCGCACGAGGCGCCGGACCTCGACCGGATGTTCCCGGTCGGCGGGGATTTCTGCTTTGCCCGAGCCTACGATGCCGCGCATATGGCGAAACATCCGCGCCAGGTCGTGCGCGCCATTCAGGTTATGGGACGCAATGCCCATCGCACCGCTGCGGCGCCCGGCGAGACGGCGCAGGAGCGCACCGTTCCCGGCCTCAATGTGCGCGCGTCGCTGCGGGTGACCTTCCGCGATGGCGCCGTGCGCGACTGGCCGGGAACCTGCCACGAGGATGGCGATCTTCCCGGCCATCCCGCCGTCTGCCGCTTCGTGCCGGCCCGCAATCCGGACACGCTGGAATTCGGCCTGCGCCTGAAGAGGACCGGCGCGGCCGTCGATGCCGTCGCCTTCGGGGACATCGGCCGGTTTCGCCGCGCGCTGGACGAGGGTTCGGACCGGCGACGCGACAGCGACGACAGGGTCTTCCGGTTGCACGCCAGTACATCCGCGACCTGTGCCTTCCCGGCGAAGTACTGGTCCGCGAGGGGCGCGACCAGAGCGCTGGAAATTGCGCTGCCCTGATGGTCTAAGCCTTCGGCGGCTCGACGATGGCGGCCACCAGTCTGCGCACCACCGGCATCACGGCAAGCAGCGTCGGATAGGCGACCACGTAGGACAGCAGCCAGGCCTGCATCCACTTGCTGGCGAAATCCGGCGCGAGGCCGATGGCGCGCAGCGTGGACACGCAGGACACGACGAAGGTCATCAGCAGCGCGAGGATCGCCGGCATGACCAGCCAGGTGTGACGGGCGGGGATCTTTTTCATAAGCACTTACTAATGCATCTGACGCCAAAAGCAATCCCGTACCGCGACCTTTCGCCCGGCCGCGCGCGCCCCTATATCAGGGCGGTCCTGACAGGGAGCCCGCCCATGACCAGCGTCCCCAGCGTTCCGCCGCAGGCCGGCGTGCTGCCCGGCGCCGCCCTCGATGGGGTGCGCTCGCGCCGTATCGTCGCCTGGATGATCGACTTCGTCATCATCTGCGCCCTGATGTGGCTGTTCGGCCTCATCATGGTGGTGCTGTCGCTGCCGACTTTCGGGGTTTCCTTCGCGCTGGCGCCGCTGATCGCCTTCGTCGGCGTGTTCTATTCCGGCCTCACCGTCTCCGGGCGCGGGCGGGGCACCTGGGGCATGCGGGCGCTGGACCTGCAGGTGACGGCGCGGGACGGCAGCCGGGTCGATTTCATCGTCGCCGCCGGCCACGCGCTGTTGTTCTACCTGCTGACGCCGTTCTTCACGCTGCTGTCGCTGTTCAACGCCGAGAAGCGCACGCTGCACGATTTCCTGACCGGCGTGATCGTGACGCGCCGGCCGCCCGGCTGAAGCGGACGTGATGCAGCCGATCCTTGCGGCGCGGCGGTTGGCGGCTATGATCGGTGCGTCAGACCAGTATCGAGACCCCGGTGACCCAGCAGCCGCGCGACACGCCGCAGTTCTACCTGACCTCGCCGACCAGCTGCCCCTATCTGCCGGGGCGGCAGGAGCGGAAGGTGTTCACGCATGTGGTGGGCAAGCGCGCGCCGGAACTGAATGACCTGTTGACGCACAGCGGCTTTCGCCGGAGCCAGACCATCGCCTACCGGCCGGCCTGCGAGAGTTGCAGGGCCTGCGTCTCGGTGCGCGTGCTGGCGCGCGACTTCGAGCCGACGCGCAACATGCGGCGCATCCTCAAGGCCAACACCGATCTCGTCGTCGCCGTCGTGCCGCCGAAGCCGACCTCGGAGCAGTATTCCCTGTTCCGCGCCTATCTCGACTCGCGCCATTTCGACGGCGGCATGGCCGACATGAGCGTGCTCGATTACGCCATGATGGTGGAGGACACGCACATCGACACGCGCCTCGTCGAATATCGGTCCACGGCGCGCGACAACGCGCTGATCGGCGTCGCGCTGACGGACCGGCTCGGCGACGGGCTGTCGATGGTCTATTCCTTCTACGATCCGGACGAGGCGGAGCGCTCCTTCGGCACCTTCATGATCCTCGACCACATCCGCCGCGCGGCGGACCAGGACCTGCCCTACGTCTACCTCGGCTATTGGGTCGATGGGTCGCGTAAGATGGACTACAAGGCGCGGTTCCAGCCGCAGGAGCGTCTGGTTGGCGAGGGTTGGAAGCGGGCTTAGGCCAGTCTCGCGACGCCGAATTCCCATTTTTTTCACGCCCGGACGCGACAGCATCCCTTGCAACGGCGCCGCCATGCGTCACGATTGGCGAGGCAGGCGCGCTCGCGAGGGGCACATGGGCAGCATTCCGGACGACAACGCGACGACATTCAACCACGTCGATCCCGGCACGAAACTGGCGCTCTGTCTTTCCGGCGGCGGCCTGCGGGCGACGTTTTTCCATTTCGGCGTGGTCAAGGCACTGGCGGGCGCGGACCGTTTGAAGGATGTCTCGGACATCATCGCGGTTTCCGGCGGCAGCATCCTGGCTGGCCACATGATCAAGAACTGGGACAGCTACTGCGGGACCGCTCAGAACCTTGACGCCATGGAAATGGAACTGCGCCGCATGGCGGCGCGGGGCATGCGCGAGCGCGTGGTGCGGCGCTGGGTGACCAAAGGCGCCTGGCACGGGCTGAAGGCGTTGCTCGGCTCCGAACACCGGCCCTACACGCAAAGCAGGGCAATCCAGTACGAGTACGAGCGCGTTCTTGGAAAAGGTACGGTCGCCGATTGCTACCGGAACGCGCCAAGGGAAAAGCGTCCGCCACAGGTGCATTTCATGTGCACCAACTTCAACTCCGGCGAGCCCTGCTGCTTCACCAGCGACGAATTCATCATCTACCGGAAGCCGCCCATAAGCGTTGTGAATGGCGTCGCCAAGCGCCCGGCCGGCGCGGGGCATACCGGAACGGGAAGCGACAAGGACGAACCCGTCAGGAAGCTCACCATGGCCGTGTCATCCGATACGGTCGAGCTTTCCTATGCGGTCGCGGCCTCCAGCGCCTTTCCCGGGCTGTTCCCGCCGATGAAGCTCAATGCCGCACGGCTCGGTGCCTCGGCCCGCGACTTTCCGGTGACGGTCTATCTTTCCGACGGCGGCATCTACGACAATCTCGGACTGGAGCATTTCAAGGAGCTGGTGCGCCAGAGCGAAAAGAAGGCATCGTCCGAAACCTCATCCCAAGTCAGGGCAAAACCTGACGATGAGCGGATGCTGAAGGCCAGCACGGGCGGCACCCATGCGCAGGCGGTGCTGGTGTCCAACGCCAGCGGCGCCTTCCAGTGGGACAATCGCAATGATTTCTATCACCTGCTGCCACGGAACCTGCGCACCATCGATATCTTGATGAATCTGATGATCGAGGAGCGCTGGGAAACAACGCCCAAGGAACTGGTGCAAGGCGAGAAGGCGCGGAAAATTCACCTGCTGCGGGCCGACATCGGCAACGCGCACTGGGAAGCCGGAGCCCCACCCAAGAGCGTGCAGCAGCAGATTCAGGACATTCGGACCGATCTCGACCGGTTCACCGACGAAGAGATCACCCTTCTGATCGATCATGGCTATCGCACGGCCCGGCAGCAAACCGGCGTCGAACCGGTCCAGCAGTCGTCGCCTTTCATGGCGGCGGCGGCCGGCGAGCCGGCGCCAGTCGGGCGGTTCCGCCTCCTCGATGACCTGGTCAAGACGGCAGCGGAGCGGCAGCCCAGGCTGTTCGATTGGCACGATCCCTTGCGAAGCCTCGGCATGGGCATCGCCTTGCTGGTGCTCTTTGTCGCCGCCATCTTGCCGTTTGTGGCGCCCTTTGCAGCCTGGGGCTGGTGGGATGCGAACGAAAAGCTGTTCGATTCACGCAAGGAGAACGATGCGAAGAGCGACCGTATCGCCGCTCAGGCGCAGGAACTGCAAAGCATCAAGAAGGCGTTGGAGGACATCACCAACGCCCAGATTGCAAGCGCCACCCGCCTGGAGCAACTCAGCGGTTCGTCTGGTGCCAAGGCACCTCCACCCGACAGTTCAACACCTGCGGACCTGCCAGTTCTTCGGCCGGATCCGACACGGCCAAGTCGCGATGTGCTCCTGTCGCAACGCGAGAAACTGGACGAGTTGCAGAAGCAGATCCAGTTCACCATCAAGCAAGAGGTCGCGCGGATTGAGACTCTTTCAGCGCAACGCGACTTCAAGCCGCAGTCGACACGTGTCGAAGTGAACCGCCAGAGTTACAAGGTCTGGCTCCAGTTCGCCGGCTCGTTCAGGCGGCAGGAGATGATCGACTTCGGCAAGGCGCTGAAGGCGAAGTGGCCCAATGCGCCGGGCGCCGAGCAGGGCGGCGAGCGCACGGAGAATGCCGCAGGGTTGTTCGAAGTGCGCTACGGCCCGCCGGAGGACAAGGCAGCGGCGGAAGCACTGACGCAGGACATTCTCGACCTGAAGATCGTGCCGAAGATGAACCAGCCGCGCAGGCTTGCGATCATCCCCAAAGGCTCGCTGGAAATCTGGATCAGCAAGTAGATCCTCTCACCCCCGCTCCGCCTCGCGCACGATCATCCCATCCGCCGGGTTGACGACGAGGTCGCGCAGGCGGCCCTGCCTGTCACGCGCCACGACGGCGAAACAGCGGTCGTCGCCGGTGCGCAGGGACTGCAGCTTCAGGCCGGACTCGCGCAGTCGCGCCTCGACCTCCAGCGGCGTCAGCCAGTGGCGCGGTGGGGTGGAGGTGCAGGTCTGCGGCCAGAGGGAAACGCCGACCCCGGCAAGGGCGGCGAGGGAGGCGCTGGCGGCGGCGATGAGCTTCATGACGGACCCCAGGTTGAACGGTCCCGATCATGATCGATACAATTTAAAATTGTGTTTTCTTGTTTCTTCACCCTAAAGGAGATTTTTCGGTGTGATGGCTGCCGGCGTCTCGCGTGCGAACGGGATCGAAACGTTCCTCCCGAGCATCGACCGTTTCGGCCCTAAAACCCGGGGTTCTCACCCCGTAAATCGATTGTTCTTCGGGAAGCCTTTCGGGGGCAGGCGACCGGACTCGGCGCGGTTTCCTTGCCACTCCGCAAGCTCGGCCCCTTTCACCGTATAGGTGCGGCTGGCGCTGTCGAGCCAGGTCAATCCGTCGGCGAGGGTGAAGGTCTTGGCATCGGAGACGCCGCCTTCCTTGTACTTCTGCAAGCGGACGCCCTTGCCGCGCGCCATTTCCGGGATCTGGTCCAGCGGGAAGACCAGCAACTTCCGGTTTTCGCCGACGATGGCGACGGTGTCGCCGGAAACCGGAACCGACAGCCAGGCCCGCGCCGAATCCACCGAAAGGACGTTGCGTCCCTTGCGCGTGTTGGCGACGAGATCATCGGAATTCGCCACGAAACCGCGCGAATCCCGGGCGATCAGCAGACGTTTCGCCCCTGGTTCATGAGGCCAGACCGTGACGATCTCAGCTTCGGGATCGATGTCGGCCATCAGGCGGATGGGATCGCCGAACCCGCGCCCGCCTGGCAGTTTCGATGCTTCCAGCGTGAAGACCTTGCCGTTGGTGGTGAGCACCAGCAACTTCGCCGTGGTCTCGGTCGGGAAGGACAGCTTGACGGAATCGTCGCCCTTGAACTGCACATTCGCAAGTTCGACGACATGCCCCTTGAGCGCGCGGATCCAGCCCTTCTCCGAGACGACGACGGTGATCGGCTCCTTCTCGATCATCGCCTCGGTGAGGTCGATCTCGGATGTCGCGGGCGCTTCTGCAAACTGGGTCCTCCGACGGCCCAGGCGGGTCTCCGGACCAAAGGACCTCAGCACGTCCTTGACCTGCCAGGCTACCGTCTTCCACTGCTTGGACTCAGACCCAAGCAATTGTTCTATTTGCGCTTTTTCCTTTGTCAGCGCCTCGTGCTCGCGCTTCAGTTCCATCTCTTCGAGCTTGCGCAGGGAGCGCAGGCGGGTGTCGAGGATGGCGTTGGCCTGTAGCTCGGTCAACGTGAACCGTGCCATCAGCGCGGCCTTGGCGTCATCCTCTTCCCGGATGATGCGGATCACCTCATCGAGATCGAGATAGACAATCAGCAATCCGCCAAGGATTTCAAGGCGATGCTCGATCTTCCCAAGCCGGTGGCGGGACCGTCGCAACAGCACGTCGCGCCGGTGGTCGAGCCAGCAGCGCAGGGCCTCGGCAAGGCCGATGACGCGTGGCGCAAGCCCGTCCACCAGCACGTTCATGTTCATAGGAATGCGCGACTCCAGTTCCGAAAGCCGGAACAGCGATTCCATCAGCATGACCGGATCGACGGTCTTGGAGCGTGGCTCCAGAACGATGCGGATATCCTCGGCGGATTCGTCGCGAATATCGGCAAGCAACGGAAGTTTCTTCTCGTTCAGAAGCTCGGCGATCTTCTCGATCAACCGGCCCTTTTGCACGAGATAGGGGATCTCCGTGACCACGACGACCCAGGTTCCACGACCAAGATCCTCCTTCTCCCACTTGGCCCGCACCCGGAAACCGCCCCGGCCCGTCCGGTAGGTCTCCGCGATGGAACCGCGCCCCTCGACGATGACACCGCCGGTCGGAAAATCGGGCCCGGGCACGAACCGGAGGAGATCGTCCGGCGCGGCCCCGGGATTTTCCAGGAGATGGAGCGCGGCCTGGCAAAGTTCGGCGGCGTTGTGAGGCGGGATCGACGTGGCCATCCCAACCGCGATGCCCTGCGCGCCGTTGGCGAGCAGGTTCGGAAAGGCCGCAGGCAGGACGATCGGCTCCTCATCCTCCTGATTGTAAGTCGGGCGGAAGTCGACGGCATCTTCGTCGATCCCTTCCAGGAGCAGCGCGGCGACGTCGGTCAGCCGCGCCTCGGTGTAACGATAGGCTGCGGCATTGTCGCCATCGATGTTGCCGAAATTGCCCTGACCCTCGACCAGTGGATAACGCTGGGCGAAATCCTGGGCGAGGCGCACCATCGCGTCGTAGACGGCCTGATCGCCATGCGGATGATATTTGCCGATCACGTCGCCGACGACACGGGCGCATTTCTTGAAGGCCGCGCCGGGATCAAGCTTCAGGAGCCTCATCGCGTGCAGCAGCCGGCGATGCACCGGCTTCAGACCATCGCGTGCGTCCGGAAGGGCTCGGTGCATGATGGTGGACAGCGCATAGGCCAGATAGCGCTCCTCCAGCGCCTGCTTCAGCTCGACGCTCTCGACTTCGCCATCCTTTGGCGGTTCAACCGGCTTTCCCATGGATTTTGGCTAGCAGGCCCGCTGATTCGGGGAAAGTGCCGGCCGCGTAAGGTATCCTTTCTCCCCCTTCGTCGGGGTTGACCGGAGCCGATGGCATGGCCATAAGCGGCCGACTGAAAACCGGAGCCTGCCATGCCCGACAAGATGAACCGCCCGAAGGAAATTATCGAATTCTGCCTCAAGCCGCTGAACCTCGACAAGAACAGCGACGCCTATGAGGCGGCCTATGCGCGTCTGGAGCATGTCATCAAGACCTACCAGGCTCAGATCCTGAAGGGCAAGCAGTCGGTGACGGTCGACTTCTCGCAGATGAA
The DNA here is from genome assembly GCA_035437025.1 of Beijerinckiaceae bacterium. GTDB lineage: Bacteria > Pseudomonadota > Alphaproteobacteria > Rhizobiales > Beijerinckiaceae > JAIUNP01. Next base: position 12,657 of record DAOMXN010000010.1, read on the forward strand.
GACGATCACCATCAACGAAGACGCGCACGGTCACGACTGAGCGCAGCTGCCGCAGAGACAAGGCCCCGCCCGGCTGTGCCGGAGCGGGGTTTTTTGTGCCCGTTGCCTAGCCGGTCGCGAGCGTCAGCAGTGCGGCGCGCGATTCTGGCATGGCAAGGCCGCGCGGTTGAAGCACGTGCCGTTCAAGGAAGTAGCCGGTGAGGCGAAAGGCCTCGGCCAGTTGAGGGGCGCACTGCTGCGAAGCCGCTCGCGGTTTCAGGAAGCACGGCAGCGGCAGGAGCCGGTCGGCATAGGGTTCTCCGGCGACTCGGCTGACCGCCCGGCCCGACTTCGGCGACACAAAGACCAGGTCCTCGTTGCTACCCGTCGCGGCGCAGGTCTCAAGATCGAGCCCAAAGCCGAGATCGCCGAGCAGCGCCAATTCGAACCGCGCGATCAGCGCGCAGGCGGTCGCCGGCTCATCGAGATGGGCGATGATGACATCCAGCGCTTCGAACAGCGGCCCGTGCGGGTCACGCTCCGGCAACAGGCGCAAATGCTCGGCAACCGTGTTGAGCGCATAGAGCGCGGCGGCGCTGCCTAGAAAGCGCGCGGCGCGAACCTGCGTGACCTCGACGGCGTAGGTGCCGAGGTGCTCGTCGAGTCGCGCGCGCCAGGTCAGATCCACGGCATTGCCCGGCTGCAACAGTGGAGCCTGCCGCCGGCCCCGCCCGCCGCGCACCAGACCGAGATGTCGGCCGTGCGCCCGCGTCATGGCTTCCAGGATGACGTTGGCCTCTCCGTGACGCCTGAGGCCGATAATGATGCCGTCGTCGCGCCACTCCATCCGAGTCAGCCTATCCCTTCGGGAACTCCAGCCCCATCTCGCGATAGCGCTCCGGATCGTCGGCCCAGTTCTCGCGTACCTTCACGAAGAGGAACAGGTGAACCTTCGCTTCCGCCGCCTCGGCGATCTCCTTGCGGGCGAGTTCGCCAATCTTCTTGATGGTGGCGCCCTTCTCGCCCAGCACGATCTTGCGTTGGCTCTCGCGCTCTACGTAGATCGTCTGCTCGATGCGCACGGATCCGTCGCGCAGCGTCTTCCATTGCTCGGTCTCGACAGTCGAGCGATAGGGCAATTCGTCGTGCAGGCGCTCGAACATCTTCTCGCGCGTGATCTCCGCCGCCAGGAAGCGCAGGGGCGCGTCCGATATCTGGTCTTCCGGGTAGAGCCATGGGCCGGGCGGAAGGCGCCCTTCCAGCCAAGTCAGGATGGTGGCGACGCCGTCCCCGGTCAGAGCCGACACCATGAAGGTGGCGGCGAACTTCGCCTTCGCGTTCAGGTCAGCGGCGACGGCCAGAAGCCGGTCGCGCGGCATGGTGTCGATCTTGTTGAGCACGAGGAACACGGGCTGACGCAGGTCGGCGATCCTTTCCAGGATCGCCAGGGTCTCGTCCTCGCCCGCCTTGTGGACATCGACCAGCAGGCCCACCATGTCGGCGTCACCTGCCCCGCCCCAGGCGCTCGTCACCATGGCGCGATCCAGCCGGCGCTTCGGCTTAAACAGTCCAGGCGTGTCGACAAACACGATCTGGGCCTGACCGCTCAGCGCAATGCCACGCACCTGCGTGCGTGTGGTCTGCACCTTGCGCGAGACAATCGAGACTTTCGCACCGACCAGCGCATTGAGAAGCGTCGACTTACCGGCGTTCGGCGCACCGACCAGCGCCACGAAGCCACAGCGGGTAACTGGCGCGGTCACGGCATGCCTCCAGCGACACCCTCGCGGGCAAGCATCGCCTCGGCAGCGGCACGCTCCGCGATGCGTTTCGAACGGCCCTGACCCTCGCAGGGCTCGAGCCCCTCGACCAAGGCAGCAACGCGGAAAACCGGCGCGTGATCCGGGCCGGTCCGGTCGACCTCGGCGTAACGCGGTTCGGGCAGCCCGCGGGTATGCGCCCATTCCTGCAGCGCGGTCTTGGGGTCGACGCCGGCGGTTGTCATGTCGGGAAGACGCTCCAGCCAGTGGCGACGCACCACGGTGTCGACGGTTGGCAGGCCGGCATCGAGATAGACCGCACCGAGCAGCGCCTCGCAGGCGTCGCCAAGCACCGCAGGCTTGCGGGCAAGGCCCGACTTGCGCTCACCCTTGCCCATGCGCAAGCAGGCGCCGACGCCGATGGATTCGGCGACGGCAGCGCAGGTCTCCTTGCGGACGAGATCGGCCAGTGCGCGCGACAACTGCCCCTCAGGCGCCTCCGGATGGCGGGCGTAAAGCAGATCCGCCACGCACAGGCCGAGCACGCGATCACCCAGGAATTCGAGGCGCTGGTAACTCATCGCCTTCGTCCCGGCACCGGAATGGCTGACATGGGTCAGCGCCTGTTCCAGCAGGCTCTTGTCCGTGAACACATGACCAAGGCGCTCCTCCAACTCGGCCAGCCGGGCCGCGTCCGCCGCCATGTCAGCGGATGCCCCGGAACATGCGACTCCAGCGGATGGCCCAGGGCCAGTTCCAAACCTCCCAGAAGCGCACGTTCTCGTCGATGGAGAAGAAGATGATCTCGGCCCGGCCGACGAAGTTCTCGAATGGCACATAGCCGACCTGGTTGAGCACGCGGCTGTCGGTCGAGTTGTCGCGATTGTCGCCCATCATGAAGTAGTGCCCCTCGGGGACATGATAGACGTCCGTGTTGTCCCAGTAGGACGTATCGCCTTCGAGCTCGATGATCTCGTGCGAGCCCCCGCCGGGCAGGGTCTCGCGGTAGCGCGGCACCTGCGCGGGACGACCGAACTTGTCGTTGCCGGGATAGGTGCCGACCAGTTCGCGCTTCACGGCGGAGCCGTTGATGTGCAGCACACCCTGGATCATCTGCACCCGATCGCCCGGCAGGCCGATGACGCGCTTGATATAGTCGGTCTGCCCGTCCATCGGCAGCTTGAAGACGGCGATGTCGCCGCGCTTGGGCTCGGACACGAAGAAGTAACGGCCGTTCGTCGGCACCGCGCTGTAGGGGAAAGAGTGCTTCGAATAGCCGTAGGAATACTTCGAAACGAACAGGTAATCGCCGACGAGCAGCGTCGGGATCAGCGAACCGGACGGAATGTTGAACGGCTGGAACAGAAACGTGCGCACGACGAGCGCGATCAGCAGCGCCTCGATGATGACACGGATGGTCTCGCCAATTCCGCCTTCGCTCTTGGACTTGTCAGACATAGGCTCTTCTTCGTGAACGTGGATCGTCGGCAGGAGCGTCTTGGCCGTGACGGCCGAAGCGGCGGTGGAAGGTGGCGCTGATATAGACGTTCGCCGGCGTGCCAGCAATCCGGGCATCAGGCCACAGGTCTGGCCTCGATGATGACGAAGGCCTGCGCCAACGGGTAGTCGTCGGTGATGGTCAGATGAATGACGGGCTCGTATCCGCTCGGAGTTAGCGCATGAAGGCGCTCCAGGGCTTGCCCCTCCAGCCGCATGGTGGGCTTGCCGGAGGGCAGGTTGACAACGCCCATGTTCTTCCAGAACACGCCCATGCGGATGCCGGTTCCGAGCGCCTTGGAGCACGCCTCCTTGGCGGCGAAACGCTTGGCATAGGACGCGGCGCGTTCGCTCCGGCGGTCGGATTTCGCCTTCTCGACCTCCGTAAAGACCCGGTTGACGAAACGGTCCCCGAACCGGTCGAGCGACTTCTCGATGCGACGGATGTCGCACAGGTCCGAACCGATGCCGATGATCATCGCGCCTTGCGCCCCCTGAGCATCGCCGCCTTCATCTGGCGAATTGTGTCGCCCAAACCGACGAAGATCGCTTCGCCTACCAGAAAGTGCCCAATGTTGAACTCGACGAACTCGCGCACATGCGCCAGTTTTTCGGCCGTCCGATAGTCGAGACCGTGGCCGGCATGCGGCTCGAGGCCAAGCTGGGCGGCAAGACGCGCACCCTCGGCGAGGCGCTGGTATTCCCTCTCCGCCTTTTCCACCTCGTGATGCACAGCCGCCTCGCACCAGGTGCCGGTGTGCAGTTCCACGATATGCGCGCCGAGTCGCTTGGCCGCCGCGATCTGGCCTGCATCCGGCTCGATGAACAGCGACACCCGGATCCCGGCGTGGGAAAGCCGAGCAATCGCCATCGCCAAGTCCGGTCCGGCGCCTGCAACGTCGAGCCCGCCCTCGGTCGTGCGCTCCTCACGCTTCTCCGGCACGAGACAGCAGGCGTGTGGCTTCACCCGCAGCGCAATATCCAGCATCTCCACCGTGTTCGCCATTTCGAAGTTCAGGGGCTTGGCGATCTCCGCCTTGAGCCGAAACACGTCGTCGTCGCGGATGTGTCGCCGATCCTCGCGCAGATGCGCGGTTATGCCATCCGCGCCGGCCTCTATGGCGGCAAGGGCGGCGCGGACCGGATCCGGCACGGCTCCGCCGCGCGCATTGCGCACGGTGGCAACGTGATCGATGTTGACGCCGAGGCGGATGGGCGTACCGGACATGTCGAAACCTCTGCTGCGAACTCGGGCGAAACCTCAAAAGCGAAGGCCGTCCTTCATAGGCTATCGCCTTAGCCTAATGCGGCTTTCCCTAGGTTTGAACCACTTCGCGCGCCCGTGCCAGAGAACCGATGGGTCAGCACATCATTTTTTTGCGCAGATCGTCTTTAGCGCGGCCCATTCGGCTTCGTTCAGCAACGGCGGGCCATCAAGCGGACGCCCCAGACTGGCATCGGCCGCCTCAAGGCGCTTCAGCCGTTCCGCCGTCAGCGGGTGACTGTCGAAGATACTGCCCTTCGCGCCGGGCTTCGAAGGGTCGATCCGGGTCAAAACCCGGGCCAGCGGCGCAGCGGGCCGGCCCAGCGCATGCATCAGGTCGCGCCCGAAGATGTCGGCCGCAGCCTCAGCCTCGCGCGAATGGGCTGAACTGATGATTTCGCGCACGACCAGAACGAGCGTTGCCGAGCCGGTCAGGTCACCGAACAGCAGCCCGAGCAGGAAGGAGGTGCCGCCTGCCTCGATCAGAGCGCGCAAGCCGTCGCGGTTCGCCTCATGGCCGATCTCGTGCCCGAGCACGCCGGCAACCTCGTCAGGATGTTCGGCGCGGGCGAGCAGGCCATCAAACAGGAACACCCGCCCGCCGGGAAGTGCAACGGCATTGGGAATGCGCGAGCTGAGCACCTCGATCCGCACGGGATGAGGCAACCTGGCTTTGACGGTGAGCTTTTCCGAAAGCTTCGCCAGGGCGGCACCGCCCTCGCCGCCGACGCAGACTTCGCCGCCGAACATCACCTTGACCTGGCCGGCCACGGCATCGCCAAGCTTGCGCTCCGCCCAGACCGGTGTGATCGACGCAACGGCCCGCGCCATCTTGGGCACACCGAAAAAGGCGACCCCCAGGATCGACACCGCCGCCGCCAGCGACAGGGCAACGATGCGCAAGATGCCGTGCCTAGGTTCTTGCCCATCGTAGCGCAGACGAGCGGCCCGTACCCGAATGGCCTCGATCGTGGTGGGATCGGCGATCGTCAGGCTGGCAAGTTCCGGCGCGGCAACCGAGCGCACCTTCAGCGTATCAGGCAACGAATCGAGTTGACGCAGGTCCAGGAAGCTCCACTCAGCCAGGCAAACATCGCCATCGATGATTTCCAGACCTGCATCGATGCGCACGGTGACATCGCGCCGCCGGCTGGAAACGCCATCGAAGTATGCGCCGGGGCAGTGCTGGTCCATCAAAACCCGTCCGATCCGAGCGCATCGGCGAGACCCTCGCCGAGTGAGCCTTCCGCATGCCCCTTCTGCACCACCGTCTCGAGCGCTTCCGCATTGGTCAGCGACGTGCTCGCAGCGAAGCGCTGCATGCGGGGAAAATCGAAGAACAGGGACTTCAGGAATGTGATGCCGACAAGGCCGATCAGCCCCCAGGCGAAGCCAAGCAGCAGCCAGGGCGCGTGCCTCACCAGCGCGCCGAGAACCGCGGCGTCGGATCCTTGCGGCACCTCGAAGCTCGCAAGTCCCAAAAGTGAACCCCAGAACCCGACATAGCCGATGCCGATCCAGACTGCTCCGAACAGCCCGACGGCCAGCGCCGTGACCACGGCCGGCCCCAGCAGCAAGAAGCTATCGATCGACGATTGAAACCGCACCGGGCCAAAGGACACGCCGCCAATAAGCCAATGGCCATAAACGGCGATGATCGCTGACATCATGATGGGAATGGCAAGAAGGTTGGCAATGGGAATGAACGCGCCGACAACCAGCCCCAAAGCCGGCCAGAACAACGCCTTGAACAGCCCCCAGCCGGTTCCGTGGAAATCGCCTTGAAGGTCGCCGAAATGGCTGTGACGCCATTTGAACCGTTCGAGACCCGCCGCCATCCAGGGCCAAGCGATACCAAGGGTCACGCCGGTCGCCACCATCCATCCCAAGGCAGTGAAGGCGAACCGCCAGGCGCTGCCGTCCATCCAGAAGCGCACGCCTCGGAACACGGTCCGCGTCAACCGATAGCGTCGCGCCCGATAAGCCGCGAAATAGCTGAATACGATGGTGAAAAGGGCAAAGGGAACCGAGGCGAAAGCCTGGACCGTCTCGGCGTAGAGGCCGAGGATGAAGTAGGTCACCGAGATCGGCAGATAGACGGCTATGGCGAACAGGAATCCGACGAGCAACTCGCGCGCCGTGCCATGGTAGGCCAGCGCCTCGTCGTTCACCGAGATGCTGCGCCACAGGAAGCGCCGCTGTTCCGTCTTCAGCCAGAAGCGGTAGAAGCCGAACGTCGGCAGATACAGCGCCATGCCACGCGCCATGATGCCGACCCAGTCGCGGCGGCTCCCGTGGAAAATGACGGGTGTTACCTCCTCCCGGGATGGCGCTGGGTCGGCTGAGGTGGCGGGCTTGGTCTGAGGCGCAGACTCCGTCGGCGGCGGCGGCTTCAGGTCGGCCTTTCGCGGTCCCCAGGGACCCTCCGGATCCGATTCTGAAGTCATGATGTCGCCTCCGCTCGCGGATTCGCTCCGATCTTAGCGGCTCTCCCGCAGAGTCGATACCTGTCCGACCGATCCTGCCGCAGCTTGCGCGATGCCCTCTCCCGGCGACAGGAGAGGGCGAGGCGTTGGCATGCCTAGCGCGACATGAGCACGGGTATGTTCGCGGCGCGCAACAGGTCTTCCGTGACACCCCCGAGGATCAATTCGCGCCAGCGGTTGTGTCCGAACGCGCCCATGACCAGCAGGTCCGCCCTCACGAGGCCGACATGAGCCTTGATCGTGTTGGCGACCGTGTCTCCCTTGCACATGAGGTCGGTGACGGTGACGTCAATGCCGTGCCGGGCCAGCGCAGGCGCGAGTTCCGCACCAGGGACCGACTTCGACAGGTCCTTCTCATCCTTGATCGAGACGATCTCGACTTTCTGGGCCTGTTTAAGCAGCGGCAATGCATCCCAGACCGCGCGTCCGGCCCGGGCGCTCCCGTCCCACGCGACGACGATCCGCTCGAATGCCGCCGGGCGCGCGTGGTCGCTGTCGACCAGCATGACCGGACGGCCACTCTCGAAGATGAGGCTCTCGATCAGGCCGGGCATGACATAATCGTCGGCGCCGGGGCGGCCGACCAGCACCAGTTCGTGGATATGCGCCCGGTTCAGCAAGCGGCGCTGGAGAGACGGGAACGGGGACTGCAGCGTCTCCGTTGACATCGTAATGCCGCTCGCAACAGCGCTCCGTCCGAGCGCTTCGGACATGGTGGCGGCGTTGGCCGCGCGCACCCGGTCATTGTCAGCGAGCAGGCCGGTCACGACGGGAACGGGCAGAAATACGCTTTGCTGCAGCTTCGGAGCCGCCATCACCACCGACAGGTGGGCGCCGAGCTTGCTCGCCAAACTGATGCCATAGGCGGAACAGGCAGGGGGATGCACGTTTTCCGCGAACGGCGCGTGCAAACACATCAGGATCGACTTCATGACTTTCCTCCAGGATACGGAGATCAGTTAGGGTCAACCTGAAGGATTTCCATGACGCGGATCAACGCGCCGAGCGATCGCTATCCGCCGACCGGAGCCGGAGCGCCGCGCGCCGCCGCTGCGGCCAGTTCGGGCAGAACGCCCCCCTGATCAAGCGACTTGACGGCCACCGTGGCGGAGGCGAACTCGATGCCCTTCTCCGGGAAGACCTGCAACATGCGCTTGACCGCGATACGCTGGATGTAGGACGGGCGTCCCGGCTTTACCGTGAACTTGAACCGGGCGATCAGTGCATTGTCCTGGATGTCGGCGATACCTTGCATCTTCAGGGGCAGCAGGAAATCGTCCTTGAGATCGGGGTCCTCCAGCAGTTCCTGCCCGATCTTTTTCGTGGCCTTGCGCAACGCCTCAATGTCGGTTTCGCGCGCAAAGCGCAGGTTGAACTTCATCGTGGCCCAGTCGCGCGAGAAGTTGGTGATCTGCCCGAGCTGGCCGAAGGGGATGGTATGGATCTGCCCGCCCTGGTGGCGCAGGCGGATAGAACGCAGCGTGAAGCTTTCCACCGTGCCCTTGGCCTTGCCGATGTCAATGTACTCTCCGACGCGGAAGGCATCATCCGCCAGGAAGAAAATGCCGGAGACGATGTCGCGCACCAGAGACTGGCTGCCGAAGGAAAGGGCCAGGCCGAAAATCGAGGCTCCTGCCAGCAGCGGCGTAACGTTCACTCCGAGCTGCGACAGGACAATGAGGACGGTGAAGCCGACGATCAGCACGCCGAGCACGCTCCTGAGTACCGGCATCAGGGTCTGCAATCGCGATGCGCCTTCCAGCGTGTCCTCCTCGGTCTCGTTCTCGGCTCCCGGAATGGCGGGAGCACGTGCCGGCCCGGCAACCTTCTCGAAATAGAACTTGGTCACCTGCCAGATCGCCCAGGCCGCGAAGACCACGAATCCGGCACCCGCCAGAGTCGCGGAGTACCCGGCCCATGCCGAATGCGGGATGAGGTTCAGGATTTCCGTGACAACGATCCGCACCGCGATGAGGAAGATGGCAATCCGCACCAGAATGTTGAGTCCACGCCAGGCGATATCCTCGAGCTGCGGGGCGGTGATGCCGGCGGACTTCTTCGCGTCCAGCCTGCGCCGGTGGATGCAGAACAGTATAGTTTCGACCAGCAGCCAGCCGATGAGCAACTGCTGGAGATCGTTGAGCGAAGCCGGCACATCGACGCGGCCGGACATGCCGCCATAAGCCTGCGCGGCCCAGACCAGCACATAGAACAGCACACCGGGGACATGCCAGTTGTCAGCCAGCACCCGGCGCCATGAACGCTCGTCGTTGAGCGAGCCGAGCCGCGCGAGCCAGCGTGCCATCGGCATGCGCACGGCAAGAACCATGGCGATGAACGTACCGACCACAAGCGGCGCAAACAGGAACTGGTACAACACGATCTCATCGCGCTGCGCATTCGTCGCGACAAGAATGCCCGCGAAGGCGCGCGTGATCGACGGCACTGCGGTCGCCATGGCAAAGCCGCGCATCAACACGGCCGCGTCATGGTCGTCAACCGGCGCAAGCCGGCCGGCCGGCAGATGCGGTCGTAGCCAGCACCGAGCAACGGCCAGACCGACGCGCCACCAGAACAGCCCCATCAGCACGAGCCCGGCGATGCGGCCATGCTCGCCGCCGGAAAGAAACAGCGACGCGAAGACAGCGTTGCCGACCACAGCGAAGGCGACGACTGCACCAGCTTCCACCGCCGTAAGAGCAAACCAGCGCGCCCACGGCGGCGGCGATTCCACAGACCGCACGATCCGCTTCACAAGCCCAGACGACGCCATGCGCGCGGCCCATTCGGCCGCCAACGCGAGACCCGCCACGGCGGCGATTTTGATCAGCAACCCAATGAACCCGGCATCCTTCGGTCCGGACGCGTCAAGCCGGGCCGGCAATCCCGCGACATGCCGGACAAGGCCGGGAAACTGCGATGCGATCACGCCCAGTCGCGACACAAGCTGATGGATGGTTTCGGACGTCTCCTCCGCATTCTTGCGAACGGCGGCAGCCTGCGCGGAGGCCATTCCCTCCCCGGCAAGTTTCTTGGCTACCGCATCGGCGACCGAATCGACAAACCGGTCCATCTCCTGTTTCGACCAGCCTGGCGGCGGCGTCTGCGCCGAAACGGGCGCGATCCATGCGCAAAAAGCAAAGACAAATGACAGCGAAAATGCCCGTAACGCCCGCGCAAACATGCCGGTCTCCCATCCAGTCCCTGCAAAGAAGCATCCACAACGGCTGCCGGCAACTCCCTGTTTCCCGAACCCCGGGTTTCAGGGCATAGAACTGGCTCGTCAAAAGGACTTGCAATGCGCGAACCAGCCCCGAGCCTCGACTCCCTCCCCTTTCGCACGCAGCATGAGCTTCGCTATTCCGACATGGACGAACAGGGGCACATCAACAATGGCGTATCCTCAGCGCTGATGGAACATTGTCGCGTTTCCCTGCTGCGCGGCGGCGGATTGAAGGCGCGCTTCAACAACACCTTCGTGCTCGCTCGCAATGAGATCGACTACTTCGCCGAGTTGTTCTGGCCCGGTCAGGTGACGGCGGCGATCGGCGTAGAGCGCCTTGGCGAGACTTCCATCACCTTCCGGCAGGCCATTTTCCGTGATGGTTCCTGCATTTCGGCGGGTCGTGCAGTGGTCGTCGCCTTCGACGGGCAGACGCGCCGCCCGACACCGCTTGCCATGGAAGCACGCCGAGAACTCGAAGCCTGGCGCGTACGATAGATCTGGCGCCTGTCTTCGCCGACCGGTCATCCGGACGGCAATCCGCCTCGGGCGACCAAGGCGAAGGCATAAAGTCGGGTTGGAAAGAACGGACCCTTTCGCGCGCCCGGCGTTTGACTATGATCTCGGCCATTTCTTAGAGAGCGAAGAATCGGCGCGGCCGATCTCGCCGCCGGAGTTGCCATGCCATCCCTTGCCGCACCACCCGCCCCACCGCGCTGGAAGGTGGTGCTGATCCTCATGCTCATCGCCACCACATTCGGTAGCAACCACGTCGCCGCACGCTTTGCTTTCGATCACGGGGCAAGCGTTTTCACCGCTGCCCTCGTGCGTTCGCTGGGCACAGCACTGGCTCTTGTGGTTGCACTGAAGGCAACCGGCGTATCGTTGAAGGTTCCGCGTCATCAGGTTTTCCGCGCGGCCGTTACCGGATTGCTGGTCGCCTCGGCCAGCGTGTTCATCTATTCCGCCGTGGCGCGCATACCGGTCGGGCTGGCGCTGCTGACCTTCAACACGTTCCCGTTCGTCTTCACGCTGGTGACATGGCTGATGGACGGAAGGCGTCCCTCCGGACGAACGCTCGGCTTCATGGGGCTGGCGCTTGCGGGGCTGTCGCTGGCGCTGACCTTTGGCGGAGGCGCCAGCTATCCGCCGCCAGCCGTCATGGCGACGGGCGTCGCTCTGGCGTTCGCCGCCTCGCTGTCCTTCGGCGGCGTGCTCTACCTCTCGCAACGCTGGCTCGGCGCCATGGACGGGCGCGTGCGCACGTTGATCATGATGTCGACGACGGCCATCGTCGTCGGCGTGATCGGAACCCTTGGCGACGCCTTTCGCCTGCCGGTCGACTCCGTAGGCTGGACCGGCCTGGCGCTTCTAACGATCCTTTACGGCTCCGCCTTCACCGCGCTGTTCGTGGTGCTGCCGCGCTACGGCATGCTCGACAATGCCGGCGTGCTCAACTTCGAGCCCGTCGCGGTGCTCGCGATGGGCGCCGTCCTCCTTGGTCAGACGATCACGCCGGTGCAAATGCTCGGCGCCGGAATCGTGCTGGTCGCCATGCTGGGCTTCGCCAGCGAGGGGAAGCGGTAGGGGGCTGCCCTCACATCGCCAGCGTGTAGGCCGTCTTCACCGTGGTGTAGAATTCGCGGGCATAGGAACCCTGCTCACGAGGGCCGTAACTCGACCTTTTCCGGCCGCCGAAGGGCACGTGGTAATCGACGCCTGCCGTCGGCACATTGACCATCACCATGCCCGCTTCCGCATTGCGCTTGAAATGCGTGGCGTACTTCAGGCTGCTTGTGCAGATGCCGGAGGAGAGGCCGAACTCCGTGTCGTTGGCGAGCGCCAGCGCCTCGTCATAGTCCCGGGCTGGAATGACGGACGCGACCGGGCCGAAAATCTCCTCGCGCGAGATGCGCATGGCGTTGGAGCAGTCCGTGAACAGCGCCGGCTGGAGATAGTAACCGGGCGTATCCCGGTTCAATCGTTCGCCGCCCCAGGCGAGTTTCGCGCCCTCATCGCGACCGACGGCGATGTACTTCTCATCCTGATCGAGCTGGCTCTGGTCAACAACCGGGCCGATATGCGTGCCGGCCTTCAGGGCATCATCCACGACGAGGCCTTTCATGCGCTCGACCATGGCTGCGACGAATGCATTGTAGATGCCCTTGGTCACTATGAGGCGCGAGGAGGCGGTGCAGCGCTGGCCTGTGGAGAAAAAGGCACCGTTGACCGCGCATTCCACCGCCGTCTTCAGGTCCGCATCGTCGAGCACGACGAGCGGGTTCTTGCCGCCCATCTCTAGCTGAACTTTCTTCATCGGCTGCGAGGCGACGCAGCTGGCGGCGATGCGCCGGCCGGTCGAGACCGAACCGGTGAAGGAGATTGCGGCCACATCGGCATGATCGATGATCGCCTGCCCGACCACTGACCCACGGCCCATGACGAGGTTCAGCACGCCTTTCGGCAGTCCGGAACGGATCAGGATGTCGCAGAGCGCCCAGGCGGAATGCGGCACGAGATCGGCGGGCTTGAGCACGACTGTGTTCCCCCAGGCCAGCGCCGGTGCGATCTTCCAGGACGGAATGGCGATGGGGAAATTCCACGGCGTGATCATGCCGACCACCCCGACCGCCTCGCGCGTCATCTCGACGCCAAGACCAGGACGGACGGAGGGCACTGTCTCGCCGCCAATGCGCAGCGCCTCGCCGGCAAAGAAGGCAAGGATCTGGCCGGCGCGGGTCGCCTCGCCGATCCCTTCGGGGAGTGTCTTTCCCTCCTCCCGCGACAGGATGCGACCAAGCTCCTCGCGGCGGGCGAGCACTTCATCGGAGGCCTTCTTGAGGACGTCATAGCGCTCCTGCGGCGTCGTACGGCTCCAGGCCGGGAAGGCGGCCTTCGCGGCGGCAATTGCCGCCTCGACATCGGCACGCGATCCGGCGGCAAACTCGCCGATCACATCGTTGGTGTCGGAAGGATTGACGTTGCGCGACGTGGCCGGGGATGAAACCGTTTCACCACCAATGAAATTGGGGAAAATCGACACGGGAACCGCTCCTGACTGACAATACGCCCAAGGTGGGCAATCTGGTCCAATGCGAGATCAGGTCCACCACGCAACCGAACCCGCGAACTGGCTGACCTGCGGCGCGATCTCTCGCCGGAGCTTCCAGATAGCGCGGCACAGGTCATCATACAACCGGCACGTCGTGCTCTGCCTTTTCCGGAGATCCGGCCAGGGCGGCTCCGTCTTGCACGGCGGGTGTCACGACCCGCCGAACACCGGGACGCTGCGCACATCTGTCAGTTGTCGACCGTCTGCACGCTGGTCGCCACCTCGATTTCCTGAAGCACTCGGTCCATAGTCCTGTTGATGCGTAGGCGTCCCCGTCGTTTTTCATATGGTCAGGCCAATCCATGCGGATGATATGCCGAGTGGCACAGCTGCTATCGTTGATCGTGCTGATCGTCGTTGTGTTTGGCATCGTGAATTTCGTGCATTTCCGCCTTCTTCCTGTGCGGGTCGTACTCTACGATGCCGTTCTCGATCTGGTCGTCGCCTTCGTCATCTGCCTGCTTCTGTACGGCCTGTTCCGGCGTTCATGGGGCAGTCTGAGCGGCATGGAAGCCATGCTGGCGATGGCGGTCGGATTTCTGATCGGCCTGTTCTATGCCATCTCCATTCCCACCGTCGTCGATCGCTCATTGTCCATCTACATCCTCGAAAAAGTGGCCCAGCGCGGCGGCGCGATCCGTGAGGATGCGCTTGGAGACATTTTTATCAACGAGTACATGCCGGAACATCGGCTGGTCGATATCCGGCTCACGGAGCAATTGAATTCAGCCACGATCACGGTCGAAAATGGCTGCATCCGGCTGACCGAGCGCGGGCGCCGGATCGCCGAGATGACCCGGTGGTATCGCGCCCATATCCTTCCGAGGCATCGGGAACTGCGCGGGGAACTGACCGATGCGCTGACCGATCCGTTCAGGCATTCCAAGACGGACGTTACCTACCAGTGCCGCTAGGCGGCATGCCTTTGGAAAGCCCCGCAGAGGGCCGGTAGGGCTTGTTCCAGGCCACAAAGGCCTGTGGCAGACGTCTCTTTCCGGCCTGGAGTCAGGCGCGATCAACGCGTTCGATGAGTTGATCGAGCGTCGCCTGCGAGGCAGGCGGCGCATTCCGGATGAACCCCGAGACCATCAACGTGACAAAGGTCAGGATACCGGCCTGCATGACGATCAGCACGAGCACGCCCACAGCGATCGAGAACCAGCCCGGCGTGGCAAATCCGATCGTCTTCAGGACGACGGTCGCCACGAGCGATCCGAGCGCGAGAGCGGAAAGAAGAATGCAGGAGATGCCCACTCGCACCAGAACGTCCTCGGCAAACACGATGATTGAGCGCAGACCGTGCAAGGCCAGCGAGGTGAAGTTCATGCGGGACCGGCCCTCATAGCGCGTACCGCGATCGGTCGCCACCGAACCGATCCGCAGCCGCGACACCATGACGGCCGCGGCGACATGCACCCAGGTCTCCTGCATCGCGGCGAGCCTGGCCACCGCCCTCATGGAAAGGGCCGAGAAGTTGCCAAAGCGGATGGAGCGTCCGGTCAGCAGCCTGAAAAGCTGGCGATAGACAAAATAGAACGTCCGAAACGACCAAGGTTCGGAACGCCTGCGACGTTCCGCGACGACAATGTCATAGCGGCCTTCATTCAGTGTCGTGAGCAAGGGATCGATCGAGTGCGGCTGGTCCTCTCCGTCCGAATCCATCACGATGACGGCATCCGCGCTGAAGTTCGCTGCGACATAGACGATACCGACCGCTATCGCCCGCTGATGCCCCATGTTCCGCCTGAGATACACTACCTCCCCGGCCAGCCCTGCCGCTTGGATCGCCTCACAGCCGAGCGGATCGCGGGTCGAACCGTCGTCGATGGCGACGACATAGGGTGCCACAGCACATTCCCTCGCCAGGTCGCGCAGCAGATGCGTCGCACTCGCCCGATCTTCGTAGTTCGGCATGATCACGATCAGCGCGTGGTGCGGCTTTCGGCCTGTATTTGCTTCGTTGACCATCGCTCGAACCCTTGCTTCTGACGGTTGGAGTCTTTTCGCCCGGAGCGCGGCGAGGGGGAATGACCGAGCGCAATTGCGGGTGACGCGCGACCTAGGGGATCTTGGCGAAGGTGTATCCGTGCACCGACAACACATCCTGAGACCCCACGCACAGGCGGATCTCCAGGTCGCTGATTTCCTCGGCAAGCAAGACTTCGCGGTCGAGCAGCCGACCCTCCTCACCCGGACCGTTCAGCGCAAAGGCAACATGCTGCACCCGGCCGGTGCGGGACGTGACGTCGACGACAGCCTCGGCCAGCCTGGTCGCACGGCCCTCGACCACAAGTCTGTAACGACCCGCCCAAGCCCGCGTGTAGGGACCGAAGAAAAGACATCCGGCCGTTCCATTTGTTTCGAGGTGGGTGCCCGTGAAAGCGCCGGACTTCGAGGGCAGGCTACCGAGCTCAGCCCCCCGGTAGGAAATGGCCGTCGCCAGCGCGAAGGCAAGTACGGGAGCAGTCCCCGACGGAGCGCCGGCGGAAGCCTGAACGACATCGACCGGACCAACCACTGCCGATACCTGGCGTCGGCACTCGGCCTGAGCAGCTTCCAGACAGACAACCGGAAAAGCGCCGGCGCTTGCCGCCATTGCCGCGACGGCCGCGCGTGCAGCGGCACCGTTGCCCTCGGCGCGGTACCCGAGCCCGTATGCACTCCTGTCGGCCAGAAGGTCGCGCATCACCGCTGGCCAGGCCACCCAATAGTCACCAGCGTAAAGCCCGACCGGTTGCGGCACCGCCACGTTCACCTTTCGGAAGACGGCATAGTCCGAGAAGGCGACCGGCGACCTGACCAAGGCTGCAATGGCAAAGGCCAAAGCTGCGAAAGTCACCACCTCCCACCTGCCCGAGCGCCCCACCGTCAGGGCACCGGCGATACCGAAGGCGCAAAGCAGAACGAGACCATAGGTCGCGAAGACAAAATAGCGGGAGGCGTGTCCATTCGTGGCCACCCACTCATTCGACGAAAACAGGACAATCCAGCCGATGCTGAAGGCGACGACCGCGGCGAACACAAAAGCAATCCTGCCGTTCATCTCTGCCTGCCTGCCCCAGTGCCGGAACAAGGACAGCGCCCCAAAAACAATGATGACCGCAACGAACGCCGCGCCAGCAGGGTCAAAGTCCAATCTGAGGTTGGACAGGGTCGGAAGGATGCCATCACGAAAGCCCTGAAGGCTGAATCCGGCATAGCGCGACTGGCCGTGAGCCGCAGAGAGCAGGCTCCAGGCGTAGGCCGAAGCCATCGTCATCCCGACAACCGCAATGGCACGCAGGCGAAAGCGCGCGGCCATGAGCGCAACAATTCCTGCGGCATACGTCATCGGGATCACGGCCGCGAAGTTAATGCCGATGGCCACAAAGATGCAGAGCGCGGCCAGTGCCCAGCGAATCGAACGCAGCGCTCCCGCTTGAACCGCCAGAATTAGAGCAATGCCAATCAAAGCCGCGGCCATCGAATACTCGGGATGCGCGATGATCAGCGCATAGGACACCGACTCCTCGATCAGGAGCAAGGTCGCCAGGCACAGGACTGCGAAGATCTGAAACTCAGCGAGCCTAAGATGCCCTCCGAGCCTGAGGAATTGGGACACGCCCCGGGCGATGAGAAAGAGGAGCACGAAATGCGCTGCCGTCGCGAGCACCATGAGCGCAAAGAGGTTCGCCGCCGGATCACGGATAAATGAGACTGCCAGCGGCAGGACATTCGCCAGTCTGTTCTGGCCCCAATAGAACAGCGTCACGTTCTGCAACGACATGATCGACATGAGGATCAGGTCAGCATCAAGCTTCTCCGGAGCAAATCTGTTGACGAACAGGACAGCCAGAATCGCCGAAATGCCCAGCGCCAGGCTGATCTTCCGGACTTCCCGCCCGCCCTTCGGCAAGTCCGGCCCGGCGTCGTCCGGTTGACGGCCGGCATCGGGAAAAGCGCGCCTCAAGAGCGCCAGCACGGGAAACTTCACCAAGCCCACCAACCGCAAGGTACCGAAGGCCTCGCGCCAAGCCAACGAATCCGCCACGCCGCAGGTGCATCGAAGAACCATCGACCCGGGCAGCCACTAGACTAGTTGCAGCCATAATGGGCTTCAAGATGCCCCAGAGCCGGTGCGGCATTTCGACATCCGATGCGAGCACCAAGCTGCTTGGTTGTTGCCCGATGCTCCAGACTGGTCGCCACGGACGCAAGCGGGCGAGCCGTCCGACGTGATGCTTGCCGCACGCACTCGAACGCGCGCGTTGGTCCGCCAAAGGCATTCCGGAGACCTTCAACAGCCGGCTTGGGAGAATGCCCGGCCGGCGCACCGGCGCACGGTCCCGCCTTCTCTTTACTGGCGCCAGCAAGAGCAGGTGGACGTTCGCGAAGGCAGTCGCGCCCAAATGCCGCTTGCTCTTCCAGGAAAGTGAAATTCGATGGAGAATCCCGGAGGGAGAGATGGTGCCCAGGGGCGGAATCGAACCACCGACACTGCGATTTTCAGTCGCATGCTCTACCAACTGAGCTACCTGGGCGGAAGCTCCGACCGGGCGCGCCCGGCGAGAGGAAGCCCGCGTATAGTCGCTCGCTTCGGCCCTGTCCAGAGGGTGCGAACGGCAAAGATCACCGGCTCGCTATCTCTCTTCGCCGCGCTCCGGCAGGCCTTCATCTTCCTCTTCCGCGGGGATCGCATAGGCACCGGCAAGCCACCGGCCGAGATCGACGTCGGCGCACCGTGCGCTGCAGAACGGACGATAGCGATCGACCGGGCGCTTGCCACAGACCGGACAGGGGCGGGCATTGTCGTTCGCCGGGAAGGGAGCGGGGTCTTCCGACATGGTCAGACCGAATTCGCCCAACTGAAATGCAGTGGGAAACCATCGCCGACCAGCAGGCCCGCCGTCTCGTAGAGCGGGAGACCGACAACAGCAGAGTAGGATCCAACGAGTTTGACCACGAAGGCGCCGGCAAGCCCCTGAATGGCATAGCCGCCAGCCTTGCCGCGCCATTCGCCGGAGCCGAGATAGGCTTCGATTTCCGATTCCGAGAGCCGCTTGAACCGCACGCGCGCTTCGGCAATGCGCTGACGGAACGCATCGCCGGGCGTCACGACCACGACCGAGGTGTAAACCCGGTGCGACCGGCCGGACAACAGACGCAGGCAATGGGCCGCTTCGTCAACCGTATGCGTCTGGGGCAGGATGCGACTGCCAACGCTGACGCTGGTGTCCGCCGCGACGAGAAATGCCCCCGCCAGCGCGGGATCGGAACGGACAACCTTAAGCGCGGCCTTCGCCTTTTCTCGCGAAAGCCTGGTGACGAGCGCCCGAGGTTTTTCGCCGCGCTGCGGGGTTTCATCAATTGCGGCGGGGACTACAGCATCGGGCACGACGCCGATCTGCTGCAACAGCGCAAAGCGTCGCGGAGATGCCGACGCCAGCGCCAGGCGCGGTCGCCAGCCGTCGGTCACCGCAGTCATGCCTGTCCCGCCGCCGACAGAGAGAACATGACGCTTACTTGAAGCGGTAGGTGATGCGGCCCTTCGTCAGGTCATAGGGCGTCATTTCGCAGAGGACCTTGTCGCCGGCCAGCACGCGGATGCGGTTCTTGCGCATCTTGCCCGCTGTGTGGGCAATGATCTCGTGGTCATTTTCGAGTTTCACGCGGAACGTGGCGTTCGGCAGTAGCTCGATGACGATACCGGGAAATTCGAGAAGTTCTTCCTTGGACAAGGGGGGCGCTCGCAGCTGAATTCGGGGAAGCTCGCCAGCGGCTTAACCGAAACCGCAGCGAATGTGAACAGGCTATGCGCCGCCCGTCCCGTTTCCGAGCGAACCCGCACCCGCAGGTTTGCGGACGGGCACGATGGCCGTTCAGCGACGATTTAGGAATTGATGTCCATAAACACGGGATGCTTCCTGCAGCTCTCCGCCCTATTTCGCTTCAAGAAATGCGTTCGGGCGGCTATATCGCGCGAAAACAACACTTGCATCGCCGTCAAAGGCGACCTGCGGAAACCGCCGAAGGAAATTGAATGTCTCCCTTGCCCCCGATCACGTTCGACGTCGCCATCGTCGGCGGCGGCCCCGGTGCCCTGATGGCCGCGATGCACATCAATGAAAAAGTTGGGGCCGAGGCGAAGGTCACCATCTTCGAACAGTCCAATCGTCTCGGCGGCAAGCTGATGACGCGGTCGTTCGACAAGGTGCCGGCGCTGTATGAGGCTGGCGTCGCCGAAATCTACGATTACGCCCATATCGGCCCGGACCCGCTGAAAGAGCTGATCACGGGCAAACTCGGCCTTGATGTCGTGCGGATGGACAGCGAATGCGTCGTCATTGGCGACAAGATTATCAACACCTACGCGGAGATCGAGAGACATCTGGGGAAGAAGGCATCTGACGCGATTGCCAAGTTTCGGAAGAAATGCACCACTATTCTTTCACCTCAGCAATACTATGAGGGCATAGGACGCGACGACAACGACCAGGAATGGCTGTGGAAGAGCGGCCTTGACGTTCTCCACGACGAGGTAAAGGACGAGACGGCACGCAATTACATTCGCTATAACGCACACAGCGACATCGCCATCGCGCCGAATGAAACTTCAGGACTTAATGCCTGCAAGAATTTCCTGATGGACTGGGATGAATACATAAAATATTATAGCGTCGTCGGCGGCAACGAGCGGATCACGCAACGACTTTCGGAGATCGTGAGGGCCGATGTCGAGATGCACAGCCGGGTACGGCGCGTCGGCAAGGCGCCAAACGGCAAATATCGCCTGGTCGTGCAGCAAAACGGGAAGGAGGTCGAACGCCTGTTCGACTTCGTCGTCGTGTCACTGCCCTACAACTGGCTGGCAACGATGGAGTGGGAAGGGGAGCGGCTCTATCGGGCTCTGGGAGCGCATCTTGACCATTTCAACTACCCCGCCCACTACCTGCGTGTCGCCATCCTGTTCGAGAAGCCGTTCTGGAAGGATTTCGTGCAGGGTTCCTGGTTCATGTCAGACGCCTTCAACGGCTGCTGCGTGTACGATGAGAGCTCCAGGCATGACTACGGCAAGGCCGGGGCGCTCGGCTGGCTGATCGCGGGATCGGACGCGCTGGCCTACGCCAACATGCCGGATGACCATCTGGTGCGCATGGCGCTCGCGAGCCTGCCGCCGCAATTGCAGTTCGGGCGCGAACTGATGCTCGAGGCGAAGGTCGTGCGCTGGCTCAATACCGTGAACGGTATTCCCGGCGGGCGTCCCGTGCGCGACACGCAGCAGAACCACCAGCCGGAGCCGGTCGAGCACCCCGGCCTTTTCGTCACCGGCGATTATCTGTTCGATGCGACGCTCAACGGCGTGCTCGACAGCGCCGACTGTGCTTCCGACATGCTGATGTCGGAATACGTGAAGGCGGACTACGAGGCGCGCATCCGGCTTCGCACCCGAGGCGCCGAAGCCGCCAAGCGCACGGCAGTTGCCAGTTCGCGCAATGTCAATCGAGCGTATTTCGAGAACTACTGGAACCACGGACCCTACCCGCAGGCCTGGAACAAGTTCTTCCATGCCGGGATCCTAAGGGATTCTATCCGAGACGTGTGGGGAGCAGGCAAGACCTTCTCCATGCTCGATGCCGGATCTGCCAGTGGCCTGACCGTGCAGGCGCTCCGCAACCTTGGCCTTGATGCGTGGGGAATTGAAAAGAACGCATGGATTCACGCACAGACGCCGAAGGATGTGCGCGCCTACAACAAGCTCGGCGACGTGACGGAACTGCCTTTCAAGGATGGACAGTTCGACTTCGTCTACGAATCCTGCCTGGCCAACCTGCCCCGGCACAAGGTTCAGAAGGCGATCCGGGAATTGCACCGCGTCGCCCGCAAGGGCATCATCCTGGGGTCAGTGACCTCCGACCTGACCTGGCCAGTCCTGATCGACAACGAAATGCAGCGCGGCGTGAAGACCTTTGCCACACTCTGGCAATGGTCCGACTGGCTGTTCAACGTCGGATTTGACCACGCCATCGAGGATGATGCGCTGCTCAAGCGCATCTGGGATCGGCATGATGCCGTCGGGATGGGCAAGGGCGGCTGGTTCGAAGATCCGGAAAGCATCCGATACTGCTATTTCAACCGGCTTGATGTGTGAAAGCCGCCTGCCACCCTAAGAAATGAATCGCTTTTCACTTCCGGGGATTTCGGGCTAGGACAGGGCAGGGCTGCGCTGCCTCGACGGCGCGGCGAACCGTTGTGCCGGCTCGCCGGCCTGTCTGGAATGCCACTATG
>DAOMXN010000011.1:0-30127 GCA_035437025.1 Beijerinckiaceae bacterium
GGCAACGACAGGCGGTGCGCCGTCCACGGTCAGATCCCGCCAGCCATGAGGTCTGCCATCTGCGCGCGATCGAGGCCATCGAGGCCGAGTGTGGCGAGGGTGCGGCCGGACCTGAGGAAATCAACGCCGGCCGCGACGCCGCCGATCTGCAAGAGGCCTTCCGCCGTCGGCGCGGGGACGCCGGCCCATCGGGCGATCGAGACGAGCAGCGCCAGGCCCAGGGCGACGTCTTCCGCCATGTAGCGATGGGTCGAAAGGTTCAGCGTCTCGTGCCAGTCTCCCGAGCCGACGAGCTTGTCGTGCGCGAGATTGCCATACATCCAGTTGGCGGTGGCATAGTGGTCGGCCAGCGGAAAATGCGGCGGACGATACCCAAGAGCCTCGCGCAGGGCGATCCTCTCGCCGTCAAGCGCGTCGTGCACGCGGCGGATTGAGGGCTGCGTGCCTTCCTTGTGGATGTCCCAGCGTTCGAAATGCTCGATCGGCCCGGCGTTCATCAGGATCAGCGGCGGATGGATGATCGGCCCGGCATTCATCAGAGCGGCCGAGAGCGCATCCTCGACCGGCTCGATGCAGGCCGGGAAGGCGCGGCGGATCACGGCGAGCGCCGCATCGCTCAGGCGTGCTGGAAAGATACCGGTCGGCAGGCGCGACGCCCGTGTTGTGACCGCGATCTCCGCCGGTCCGTGCTTGCGCGTCAGCCAGGGCAGGGTGCCGGCTTCCCCGATGGCGATGTCGGCGGTCGAACCGGCCGCGCGGATGACCTGCAGCATCAGCACCGAACCCAGCGTGCCGGGCGGAATGAAGATCACCTGCCCATCGGCAAGATGCGGGGCGATTCGCCGGGCGATGTCGGCCTGGGCGACCGCCGGCAGCGGCGACAGGATAAGGTCGGCGCCGTGCACGGCCTGGCCAATGTCGAGCGTCGGCTGCGCGATGCGGACGTCTCGGCTGCCGCGGAAATCCTTCAGGCGCACGGTTCCGGTCGCGAGCACCGGGGCGAAGGCAGCCGCATCCTGCCGCCAGAAGCGCACCTCGTGCCCGGCCTCGCTCAGGTCGGCGGCTGCCGCGTAGCAGCCGTGTCCACCGCCGATGACCGCGATCTTCATGGCACTGGACACGGGGACATCCTTGCTCACGCCGACCAGGAGGGCGCGATCATGCGCCGTTTGCCGTCGGGCGTCTTCGGCGCGCCGGGCTCGTCCAGCGCCTCGCGATCCCAGAGCTGGCAGGTCACCGGCTTGTGCTTCTGGTCGAGGCCCTCGCAGTAGTTGGTGTATTCGCACAGGCGCACGGCGCCGCCGTGGCCGGAGCGCACCTTGCGGAACCAGTCCGGGTCCGCCAGCGCCTGTCGGGCGAGGCCAACAATGTCTGCCTTGCCGTCGGCGAGGATCGCTTCCGCCTGCGCGAAGCCGTGCACGCCGCCGGCGGCCACCACCGGCGTTTCCAACCCTGTGGCGCGGATGGCGGCGCGAACGCGTCCAACCGGCTCGACGTTGCGGCCAAAGGGACCGAACGCGTCGGAAATGTAGCCCGGCATGCATTCGTAACCGCTCGGGCCGGTGTAGGGATAGGCGGATTCGCCCACCTTCGGCTGCTTGGCGTCATCGAACTTGCCGCCGCGCGACAGCGACAGGAAGTCCATGCCGGCGCGGGCGAAGGCGATGCCGATGCCGGTGGCGTCCTCGACCGTGTTGCCGCCCTCAATGCACTCGTCGGCGAGATAGCGGCAGCCGAGCACATAGTCGTCGCCGACGGCCTTGCGGGTGGCGGCGTAAACCTCCAGCGGCAGCCGGAGCCGGTTCTCCAGGGCGCCGCCATAGCCGTCGGATCGGCTGTTGGTCCGCGAGAGGAACGAGGCCATGGTGTAGGCATGCGCGTAGTGCAGTTCGACCCCGTCGAATCCGGCCTCGCGGGCGCGGGTCGCGGCGTTGGCGAAGAGACCGGGCAACACAACGGGCAGCTCGGCGATGTGCGGCAGGTGCGTATCGGTCACGCGCTCGCGAAAGCCGATGGTCAGATCCTCGTATTCACGATCGGTGAGGATGGCCTTGAGCTCCGCGAGCGGCATTGAAGCCAGCGCCTTGCGCACGTCAGCTTCCGGCCAGTCGCGCGCGCCGAGCGCGTCGCGGTGGCGCGCGCTGATCGTCAGGAAGCGTTCGAGAAACTTGGCCGGGTCGGGCCGGCGGCGGATGTTCAGGAAGTCGATGATCTGGATGAACAGGCGGGTGTGCCCGCCGCTCGCCTCGCGCACAGCCTCGACCAGTCGCTTCAGCCCGGGGATGAAGCGTTCGTGGCCGATGCGCAGCAACGGTCCTGACGGCACATCGCGAATGCCGGTCGCCTCGACCACGATGGCCCCGGGGCGGCCCTGCGCGAAGCGGGCATACCAGTCAAGGTTATCCTGGGTGACGAAGCCGTCCTCGGTCGCGCGCCAGGGCACCATGGCCGGCACCCAGGTGCGGCTTTCGAGGGCGAGCGCCCGATGCCGGACAGGCGAGAACAGGCGTGAACCCGCCGCTTCCGCCGCCGTGGGCCAGGGCCCCGGTCTGGTCTCGTGCTTGATTTTCTCAGGCGGTTTCCACATGGCGCTCAAAGGGTCTTTTCGTCGTCAAAGCCATTCGGCTCCCTTCTCCGCCAACGGGAGAAGGGAGCGGATTGTTCCAGGCATGCGGTGGTCTACTTGTAGAACTTCCACTCGCCCTTTTGGAGCTTCACCAGCACAAGGGCGCGCATGTCGGTGCCATACGGGCTGTCTTCCTTGAAATTGAAGACGCCGTGTGAGCCGGCCAGTTCCTTGACCTGGTACATTTCGTCGCGCAGCGCGGAGCGGAACTCCGGCGTGCCGGGCTTCGCCTTGGCCAGGGCGCGTTTCGACGCGTCCGCCAGCACAAGCCACGCATCGAAGGCATAGGCGGAGAAGCCGTCGTTGGAGGCAACGCCGTTGGCCTTCAGATGCGCTTCCTTGAAGGCGAGGCCGATCTTCTTGGACGGGTGCGCGTCCGGAAGCTGGTTGACCACCATGACGGGACCGGTCGAGCAGACCGTGCCTTCACCCGCAGCGCCCGCGAGCCGCACGAAGTCGGGGTTGATCAGCGCCGGCGTGCCGAAGATTGGTCCCTTGAAGCCGCGCTCGGCCAGTGCCGTATAGGGCAGCGCGCCGCCGGTTCCCGAGCCGCCGTTCAGGACAGCATCCGGGCGGGCCGCGACCACCTTCAGGATCTGGGCGCTGACGGAGGTGTCGGCGCGGGCGTAGCGCTCGTTGGTGACGATGTTGATGCCGAGCTTGTCGGCCGCTGCCTTGCCGTTGTTGTAGACGAGGTCGCCCCAGGAATCGGAGAAGCCGATGAAGCCGACGTTCTTGATGTTCTGGGCCTTCATTTCCTGCACGACGGCGCCGACCATGTCGCTGGCCGGCTGCACCACGGTGAGCGCCCAGGGCTTGCCGTCATTCTTCGGCACGCCGGGAACGGGCGTGATGCCGACGACCGGGACCTTCATTTCGGTCGCGACCGCCATGATCGCGGCGGAGCCGGGCGCGCCGGCCGTGCCGATCAGGACGTCGACCTTGTCCTCCTCGATCAGCTTGCGCGCCAGCTTCGAGGCGTTGGACACGTCCGAGGCGTCGTCGAGCGCGATGACCTTGAATTTCTGGCCGCCGACCTCGCCGATATGCGCCTCGCCCGCCTTGATGCCGCGCGAGTAGGGAATGCCGATCGACGAGACCGGTCCCGACATCGAAGTGATGAAGCCGACCGTGATGTCAGCGCGCGCGCCGACAATGGCGGTCGTTGACATCAATGCCGCGAGCAGCGCCGTCTTGAGTACAGTTCCTGACATAGGTTCCTCCACCTTCCTGTTGTCACGGACCGACCGGACGGCCGGCCCGAATGCCTTGAGTGCGGCGGCGGGCGCCGCCTACAGCCCTTTTGGATGCGCCATGAACTCGTCGATGATCTCGACCGGCGGCTTGAAGAAATCCGAAACGCGACTGGGGCCAAGTCCACTCAAGCGGCGCATCTTCACGGCCATTTCGGCCATTTTGACGGCGATCGGAATGCCGTTGACCACGGGCGCGCCGTCGATCACATGCCCCTTGATGTCTGAGAAGAGCAGCATCGGGATGCCGCCACCCGGCAGGAGCACGTCGACGCCCTGCGCGATCAGCGGCTTCGCCTGCTTCTCGAAAAGCCTCTCGACCTCCTTCGCCAGCTCGGCGGAGGCATAGGCCTCGAGGATCTGTCCCGGCTCGAACGACATGGCATGAACGCCCGTGATCCGCTGCTCCAGTCCGTATTTCCGGATCTGGTGATGAAACCACGGAATGAAGCGGGTGTTGATGGTGACGATGCCGATGCGCTGCCCGAGCTGGCAGGCATAGAGCATGGAGGATTCCCCGAGCGCGACCACCGGGATGTCCACGCAGGCCCGCGCCTCGTAGAGTCCGGCGTCCTGGAAGTGCCCGATCACGAAGGCGTCGTAGCCCTCGCGCTCTGCTCTGACTGCGTTGCAGATCACCTCGCGGCCGCAGCGATACTCGACGATGGCATGGGCGTAATTGTCGAAAGGCGTAATGCCGTGGACCTCGACCGTTGTTCCAGGGTCGACAACTGCGGAAATATGCTGACGCAGGCGATCCCAATAGGGCTTGCCGTTCTCGTAGTCCACGAAGCTCTGGTACCAGATACGGATCGGCGTGCTCATGGCGGCCTTCGGGTTAGGGTGTTCCCCTCGACCGCAATCCTAGACCCGCGATATTTGAAACGTAAAGTATTTTGTTGACGAGTCGGCGCGGCCGGCCAAGATTGTATCCGATGGTGCGGCTGGGAGGCATGCGCCGGTGCAAGGACGGGCGGAATGGATTTCCAGATTGCGGCGATCCTGACGGTGGATGGCATCGCCAACGGCGCGATCTATGTGCTGATCGCACTGGGCACGGTGCTGATCTTTTCCGTCACGCGCGTCATGTTTGTCCCGTTTGGCGACATCGCCGCCTTCGCCGCTCTGACGCTGGCGATGCTGCAGATGGGCCGGTTGCCGGGAACGGTGTTGCTGGTGGCCGTGCTGGCGGCCATCGCTCTGGCTATGGAGCTGTTCCATCTGTGGCGACACGGAAAGCTGGCGCAGACCCCGCGCGCGGTTCTCAACTACGCCATCCTGCCCTGCCTGCCGGCTGCGGTCGCCTGGCTTCTGGAGGGCGTGTCGCTACCGCTCGGCGGACAGATGCTGCTGGCGCTCGCCCTGGTGATCCCCATTGCGCCGCTGCTCGATCGCATTGCCTTCCAGCCGCTGGCGGATGCCTCTGCGCTGGTCCTGCTGATCGTCGCGGTTGCCGTGCATTTCGCGATCTCGGGACTGGCCCTGCTGTTCTTCGGCCCGGAAGGGTTCCGAACCGAGCCGATCTCCCGCGCGGTGTTCGATTTCGGCGGGGTGATCGTCAGCGCGCAGACGATCTTGATGGTGCTTGCCGCCGCAGCCTTCTCGGGCCTGCTCTACCTGTATTTCGAGAAGACGATCGCGGGAAAGGCGCTGCGCGCGACGGCCGTCAACCGGGTCGGCGCCCGGCTGGTGGGCATCCGGCCGCAGCGGACCGGCACCATCGCCTATCTTCTGGCCTCCGTGCTGGGCGGAGTGTCGGGACTGCTGATCGGTCCCGTCGCGACGCTCTATTACGACTCCGGTTTCCTCATTGGACTGAAGGCGTTCGTCGGCGCGGTGGTGGGCGGGCTGATGAGCTATCCGCTGACGGCGGTCGGGGCTATCGCGGTCGGCATTCTGGAAAGTTTCGCCTCGTTCTGGTCGAGCACGCTGAAGGAGACAATTGTGTTCGCGGCGCTCATTCCGGTTCTCATCTGGCGCTCGCTGGTCAGCGCGCACCATGAGGAGGAAGAGGAGGAAATCTCGTGAGCCTTGCCGCCGTGTCCCGCTGGGCGCCGCTGTTGCTGGCTTTTGTGATCGCGGCGCTGCCGCTGGTCGTCAGCCCGTTCACCGTGACCTTGATGAACTACATCGGCATCGGCGCGATCGTCGCCCTGGGGCTGGTGCTGATGACCGGGTTTGGCGGCCTGACCTCGTTCGGACAGGCGGCCTTTGTCGGCATCGGGGCCTATGCGACGGCGTGGGCGACGGCGGTGATGGGGTATCCGCCGCTGCTGGGCCTCGCCCTTGCGCTTGTCGTCAGCGGCGCGGTGGCGCTGGTGCTGGGGGCGATCACGCTTCGGCTCGGCGGCCATTTCCTGCCGCTTTCGACCATCGCCTGGGGCATCGCCATCTACTTCCTGTTCGCCAACATCCCGGGCCTGGGGGCGCATGACGGCATTCGCGGCATTCCGCCGATCACTCTTGCCGGCGTGTCGCTGGCGCCGAACCGGGCCATCTACTACCTGATCTTCGCGCTGCTGGCCGCGGCGATGTGGGGCGTCGCCAATCTGCTCGATTCCCGCGAGGGCCGGGCAATCCGCTCGTTGCGCGGCGGCGCGACGATGATCGCCAGCCTCGGCGTCGACCTGTTCCGCATGCGACTGACGATCTTCCTGATCGCGGCGCTGCTTGCCGGCCTCGCCGGCTGGCTCTACGCGCACATGCTGCGCTTCATAAGCCCCTCGCCCTTCGACATCCGGCCGAGTATCGAATACCTGCTGATGGCGATGGCTGGCGGCGCCGGCTCGGTCTATGGCGCCATCGTCGGCGCGGCGATCGTGACGTTCCTGAAGAACTGGATTCAGGACATTCTGCCCTATCTGTCGAAGAACGCGACGCAGCTTGAGATCGTCGCCTTTTCGGTGCTGCTGATCATCCTTTTGCAATATGCGCGCGGTGGACTGCTGTCGCTGGTGCAGCGCTTCGTGCCGCGCGAGGCCCGAATTCCGAGGGCGGCGCAGACCGGACTTGCCCGCCGCGCGCTGCCGCAGGCCGGCGAGACGCTGCTCAAGGTCGAAGGCGCGACGAAACGGTTCGGCGGCCTGGTCGCGGTCAACAACGTGTCGTTCGAGATGCGGGCCGGAGAAATTCTGGGCCTGATCGGACCCAACGGCGCGGGCAAGAGCACGTTGTTCAACCTCGTCACCGGCGCGCTGCGCATGGATGGCGGCTCGGTCGCGTTCATGGGGCGCGACGTCAGCAACGCGCCGCAGGCGAGCATCGCGCGGGCCGGAGTGGCGCGCACCTTCCAGCACGTGAAACTGCGGGCCAACATGAGCCTGGTCGACAACGTTCTGCTGGGCGCCTATCCGCGAACCTCCGCCGGCTTCGTGCAGTGCCTGCTGCGGCTCGAACGGGAGGAGGAGGCGCGCGCCACGCGCGAGGCGCTGGACCAGCTCGACCTGGTTGGCCTTGGAGCGAAGGCCGCCGAACTCGCCGGCAACCTGCCGCTCGGCAACCAGCGCGTGCTGGAGATCGCCCGGGCGCTCGCCGCCGATCCGATCCTGATCGTGCTGGATGAGCCCGCGGCGGGACTGCGCAAGGCGGAAAAGGACGCCCTGGCGGCGCAGCTTCGCGCCATCCGCGCGCGCGGCGTGTCGATCCTGCTCGTCGAGCACGATATGGACTTCGTCATGGGCCTTGTCGACCGCATCGTCGTGCTCGATTTCGGCTCCAAGCTGATGGAGGGCACGCCCGCCGACGTGCGCGCCAGCGCGGCGGTGCAGGAAGCCTATCTCGGAGGCGTCGCATGAGCCGGCTCATGGAGGTAACGAACCTGTCGGTCTCCTACGGCAAGGTCGAGGCAGTGCGCGCCGTGTCGCTGACGATCGATGCCGGCCAGATCGTCACCATCATCGGACCGAACGGGGCGGGCAAGACGACGTTGCTCGGCGCGATCATGGGGCTGCTGCCTTCGCTGGGGTCCATCGTCTACGAGGGCCGCGACCTGAAAGGGCGCGACATCGAGGATCGCGTGTTCGACGGACTGTGCCTTGTGCCGGAGCGGCGCGAGTTGTTCGGTGACCTGCCGGTGGAGGACAACCTGCTGCTTGGCGCCTATGTGCATCGCCGCGACAGCGCGCATGTGAAGCGCAGCTTCGAGGTGGTGTACGACCGCTTCCCGCGCCTCAAGGAGCGCCGCGCGCAGCTCGCCGGCACTCTCTCGGGCGGCGAACGCCAGATGCTGGCGCTGGGCCGCGCGCTGATGTCGAAGCCGCGCCTGTTGATGCTGGACGAACCCTCGCTCGGCCTGGCGCCGTTGATCGTGCGCGAGATCTTCAAGATCATCGCGTCTCTGCGCGATCTCGGCGTGTCGATCCTGCTGGTCGAGCAGAATGCGCGCGCCGCGCTGGAGACGGCGGATTTCGGCTATGTTCTGGAGACCGGCGACGTCACGCTGTCGGGCAAGGCCGACATCTTGATGCATGATCCCCGGGTCACCGCGACTTACCTTGGCGGGCATGGATGATGTTGCCGGGATTTCCCTGGCTGCCGCTGCCGCCCGAGGAGCGAACGCTGGCGCGCATGCTTGTCGGCCAGGCGGAGCGTTACGGGTCGCGCCGGCTGTTTTCCTGCCTTGGCGAAACCTGGCGGTTTGACGAGGCTCCCGGCATTGCCGCCCACATGGCAGGTGCGCTGGCGGAAGCCGGCATCCAAGCCGGCGACCGCGTCGCCATCCTGTCGCCCAACCGGCCCGAGGTGATGCGCCTGCTTGTCGGCTGCGGCTGGCTGGGCGCCGTCGCCGTTCCGCTCAACACCGCGGTGAAGACGCGCCAGTTGCGCTATTATCTCGAAAACTCCGGGGCGCGGCTGCTGGTCATCGATCCGCAGCTGCTGGCGGCTCTTGAGCCCGGGGCCTTCGACGGTCTGGCGCTGGACCGCATCTGGGTTCCGGGCGGCGATGCCCCAACGCCCGGGGCCGAACCCTTCCGTGCCGAGGGGCCTGCGGTTCCGGCGCATGCGTCAAGCCCGGGTGATCCGTTCGCGATCCTCTATACCTCCGGCACGACCGGCGCGCCCAAGGGCGTGGTCTGCCCGCAGGCGCAATTCCACTGGTGGGGATTGTTGACGGCGAGGTTCCTGGAACTGCGTGAAGGCGATGTGCTGGCGACGCCGCTGCCACTGTTCCACACCAACGCCATCAACACATTCTTTCAGGCGCTTCTGACCGGATCGACGCTGGAGGTGCTGCCGAAATTCTCCGCCTCCGGCTTCTGGCGCGCCATGAGCGAGAGCGGCGCGACCGTCAGCTACCTGCTCGGCGCGATGGTGCCGATGCTGCTGGCGCAACCGGAATCGGACCTTGAGCGGGCGCACCGGTTGCGCGTGGCGCTCGGTCCCGGCGTTCCGGCCGCCATGCACGAGAGGCTGTTCGAGCGCACCGGCGTCCGGCTGGTCGATGGATTTGGTTCGACCGAGACGAACTTTATCATCGGCGGCACGGCGGGCGAGCGTGTGCCCGGCCGGATGGGCCGCGTCGCACCGGGCATCGCGGCACGTGTCGTGGATGGGCTCGATGAACCGGTTCCGGATGGCACGGCCGGCGAACTGGTGGTGCGGTCAGACGAGCCGTTCAGTTTCGCCTCCGGCTACTTCGGCCTGCCGGAGAAGACCGTGGAGGCCTGGCGCAACCTGTGGTTCCACACCGGCGACCGGGTGATCCGGCATGGCGATGGCACGTTCGCCTTCATCGACCGTCTGAAGGACGTCATCCGCCGGCGCGGCGAGAACATCTCTTCCTTCGAGGTCGAGCAGGTCATCGCGGCCTTCGCGGAAGTGGAAACCGTCGCGGTCTTCCCCGTGCCGTCCGATCTGGCGGAAGACGAGGTCATGGCGGCCCTGGTGCTGAAGCCCGGCGCGGCCCTTGACGCGGCGGATTTCTTCGCCCGCTGCGCGCGCGAGCTGCCGCGCCATGCGGTGCCGCGTTATGTCGAGGTCTTCGCCGAACTGCCCCGCACCGAAAACGGCAAGGTTCAGAAGTTCAAGCTGCGCGAACGTGGCCTGACGCCCGCAACGCTCGATCGCATGGCGTGAGCGAGAGCCGGCTTCAGAACGCTGCCTGTCCGACACTGACGCCGCCGCAGACGTAGAGTGTCTGGCCGGTGATGAACCCCGAGGCGTCGGACAGGAAGAAGCGCGCGGCATTGGCCACGTCCGCCGGCGTGCCCAGCCGCTTCATCGGAATGGATGCGGCGAGCGCCGCGATGCGCGGGTCGCCCTTCGGCATGACATCATGGAACATGTCGGTGCCGCCGATCGGCCCTGGCGCGAGCGCATTGACGGTGATGCCGTGCCGGGCGAGTTCCAGCGTCCAGGTCCGCACAAGCCCGATGACGCCGGCCTTGGTTGCGGAATAGACCGTGCGTGTCGCGGCACCCAGCACGGCGCGCGAGGACATCAGCACGATCCGGCCGCTGCCGGCCGCCTTCATCGCCGGCAGGATCGCCTGCGCGAGTGTTATGGCCGCGCCGAGATGCAGCTGGCTCAACGCTGCAAGGTCGGCAGCCGAGGTGCTCTCGATCAGGTTGGCGCGGATCGTGCCCGCGTTGTGCACGAAATGCGTCACGGAGAACCGCGCCGCGACCTCGGCTGCGGCGCGCGCCGTCGCCTCCGGGTCGATGAGGTCGCAGAGGATGTCCGTGCGATCCGGACTGCCGGTCTCCGGCGCATGGCGATCGATGCTGACCACATGGAATCCGTCGGCGATCAGACTACGGACGATCTCCGCGCCGATGCCGGCTGCGCCGCCGGTGACGAGCGCCGTGCGCTTGCCGTCCATGGTTCAGCCCTCCACCAGCGCGAGCACGCGCAGCGGCGAACCGGAACCCTGCCGGATCTTGAGCGGCGCCGCGACGATCACCGCTCCTCGCGGCGGCAGCAGATCGAGGTTGCAGAGGCATTGCAGGCCATAGCGACCGGCCCCGTGCAGGAAGTGGTGCGCCGGGTAGGGCGGGGCAAAGTGGTGCGCCTGCCCCGCGTCCGTCCCGATGGTTTCCGTGCCGAAGCCGAGGATGCCGCGCTCGTCGACAAGAAATCGCATCGCTTCCGGCGACGGTCCCGGTGTATGGGCGCCGTCCTCGCGAAGATTGGCATAGCCGGTGAAATCACGCTTCGACCAGTCCGTCCGCATCAGCACCCACCAGCCGGCCGGAATGCGGCCGTGGTCGCGCTCAAAGGCCGCGATGTCGCCGGTGCTCAGCACGAAGTCGGGGTCGGCCGCCGCCTGGGCCGAACAATCGATGACGCAGGCCGGCGCGAGGAACCGCTCGACGGGAATCGTATCGACCGAGTTGTTCGGCAGGTCCTTGCCCGTCACCCAGTGGATCGGCGCGTCATAATGCGTGCCGCAATGTTCGGACATGGAGATGTTGTTCCAGTACCAGGCCGGGCCGCGCGGATCGTAGCGCGACACTTCCTCCATGCGGAACGGCGCGCACTGGCCGAGTTCCGGCGGCAGGACCAGCGCCGGAAACTCCGGCGAGAGTGTGAAGGTGAGGTCCACCACCTTCACGCCGCCGCCGGCGATCGCGGCGAGCATCGCGGTCAGGGTTCCGCTCATTGGCCAAGCTCCCGTTCCAGCGCCTTGGGGTTGAGGTCGAGGCGGGCCCGGAAGTCCTGCGCCACATCCCCGACATAGACGTCCTCAAGGCCCCGGCGGAGCGCATCGACGACGGCGGAGGCGATCTGTCCGGCCGCGACCTTGGGTGGCGGCAACGGCTGGAACCATTCGTCTTCGGTGGGCCCGGTGAAGACATGCACCACCCGCACGCCGCCGGGCCGAAGTTCCCCCCGCAGCGACAGCGAAGCGTTGAGCATCGCCGCCTGCGCGGCGGACCAGGCGCCATAGGCGGGCCAGGCCATCTGCGCATAGATGGAAAAGACATTCACCCAGGCGCAGGCGCTGTTGGCCCCGTCCGCGCCACGGAAACGCATCACCGGACCGAAGCCCTGAGCCAGCCTGAGCAGCGCGAGATAGCCGGCTTCCAGCTCTTCGCGCGCGACGGTGACGCCCTTGCGTTCGAGCAGGCCGCCCGGACGGATGTGCGCGCCGGTATTGACGATGATGTCGACCCGCGCGCCGATGGCGTCAGCGAGGTCGTTGACCGAGTCGGTATCGGTCATGTCGAGCGGCATGATCTCGACGCCCCGCATGGCGCTCAGCCGCTCCGAGCCGGGAAACGGCTTCCAGGCCTCGGCGATGCCGACGAAGACGAGCGCCGCTCCGGCATCGGAAAGGGCCTTCGCCATGGCCTGACCGAGCGCGGTGCGCCCATCGGTGACCAGCACGCGCCGGTGCTTGGGATCGAGCGTCATCTCGCGCATCTGCGGGTCGTCCATCATGTTCGGGCTCGGCGGATCAGGCACGGCGAAGGCCGTCGCGTTGCCGCTGCGGTCAAGCCGCCAGTCGAGGCGCACGCGCCCGCCGTCCGCGCAGTCGCCGTGGACATGCGCGACGACGCCCGGGCCGGCGTCCAGCGTCACCAGCCCGACGCGCCAGGGGCTGCGTTCACGGAAGTAGACATTGTTGGAAATCTGCACCGTGGTGGTCGCCGCGAGCGTGCCGAGCGCGGAACACTCGCGCATGCCGATGCGGGACGACAGGCAGTGCGGACAGGCATCGCGCGGGGGATAGTGCAATGCGCCGCAGTCGAGGCAGGTCGGCAGGCCGAAGCGGCCCTCCGCCGCGGCGCGGGTAAGCAGGTGGGATTGCCGGCTGCGCAGGTCGGGCGGGGAGACCGGCAGGCGGGTGCGCTTCAGCGGGTTCTTGCGCTTGGGCGGGGGGAGCGGGGCGGTCATGTCAGGCGCCTCCCAGAATTGCCGCACCCGACGCGAGGCCGCGATCGTAGGTGATCATACCGAAGCCGGAAACGAGGCCGTAGCGCGCATTCGCCACCTGCCCGCCCAGGGCGGTTCCGGTGAGTTGCCGGATCGCCTCGACCATTCCGAGGAAGCCGCCGGCGCAGCCCGCCTGCCCGACGGACAATTGCCCGCCCGAGGTGTTGTGCGGCATCGTGCCATCCACGGTGAAGCTGTTCGCCCGCACGAAGTCCTTCGCCTCGCCCTTGGCGCAGAGGCCGAGGTCCTCCAGTTGCATCAGCGAGATGACGGGGTAGTCGTCGTAGGTCTGGATGAAGGACAGCGCCTCCGGAGCGATGCCGGCCATCGTGTAGAGTTCGCCGATGTCCACGCTCCAGCCGCCCCGATGCTGGATCGCGTCCTCTGCATGGGCGTTGTGGCGTTCGATGGTCGCGAGAAGGCGCGCGAAGGGCAGTCCAAGCGCCCTGGCCGTGGCTTCGCGCATCACCAGAAAGGCCTCGGCACCGGCGCAGGGCATGACGCAATCATAGAGCCCGATGGGGTCGGCGATCATGCGCGCGGAAAGATAGTCGTCGAGCGTCAGCGGCTTTCTCATCAGCGCGTGGGGAAATCGCAGCGCATTGGCACGCTGGGCCACGGCAAGCTTGCCGAAATCCTCGCGCGTTGCCCCGTACATGCGCATGTAATGGGCGCAGATCAGGGCGAACGAGGCGTTCGGCCCGCCGGATCCGTAGGGATAGACCGCGTCCTGCGCGAAGCGGGAGAAGGTCGAGAGCGACTTGCGGAAACTGTCGACGTGGTTGGTGTCGCCCGCGACGCAGGCAGCGATGGCGCAGTCTCCGGCCTGCACGGCCCGGGCGGCCTTGCGCAGGGCGAGAATGCCGCTCGCCCCGCCCATGGGAATATGGTCGAGCCAGCGTGGCGACAGGCCATAATGCTGCGTCAGGCCGATGGCGGTGTCCGGGAACAGCGTGAATGAGGAAACCAGGAAGCCGTCGAGGTCCTGCCGGCGCAGCCCGGCGGTCTCGGTCAGCGCTTTCAGCG
Source organism: Beijerinckiaceae bacterium (assembly GCA_035437025.1). Classification (GTDB taxonomy): domain Bacteria; phylum Pseudomonadota; class Alphaproteobacteria; order Rhizobiales; family Beijerinckiaceae; genus JAIUNP01. Next base: position 13,783 of record DAOMXN010000011.1, read on the forward strand.
CCCGTCCGATCCACCAATGGGCGCTCTCGGTGGAATAGCGCTGGTAGGGCACGGTGACCGGCGCGCACACCACGACATCGCCGTAGCCTTGCCGGGGCGGAACGGCGAAGCGCGCCATGTCAGGCCGTCCGCTTCTTCATGGCGCGGGTGTCGACCGTCGCGGGATCGCCGGCAAGCTGCGCCACCAGATCCTTCATCGCGCCGCGCTGGATCTTCTGCGTCGCGGTGACCGGCAGTGAGGGGACGAAGGCGACCCAGCCCGGCGCCTTGTAGTAGGCCAGCCGCGAGAGCGCGTGCTGGACCAGGCTTTCGGCCAGGGCGCGGCGGCCGGCGGCGTCCGCTGGCGGTTCCTTTGCCACGATGCAGGCGAACACCTCGTCGCCGCGCACCGGATCGGGGGTCGCCGCCACCGCCACCGCCGCCACCGCAGGATGCTGCTGCAGCACGCTTTCGACCTCCACCGCGGCGATGTTCTCGCCCGAGCGGCGGATGACGTTCTTGCGGCGGTCGACGAAGTAGATGTAGCCGTCGCCGTCGCGGCGCACCACGTCGCCGGTATGAAAGTAGCCGCCGGCCCAGGCCTCTTCGGTCGCCTGGCGATCCTTCAGGTATTCCCGGAAGAAGCCGTGGCGCGGGTCCGGTCCCTTGCGGCGCACCAGCAATTCGCCCGGCTCGTCGGCGCCGCAGTCGCTGCCGTCCTCCCGGATGATGCGCAGCTCCGTGACCTCGTCTGGCCGGCCGATGCAGGAGACGCCGAGATGGCGCGGTTCCCGGTTGGCGGCGATGATGACGCCGCCGCCAGTCTCCGTCATCGCCCAGGCCTCGACCAGCGGGAAGCCGAAGCGTGCCTCGAACGGGCCATGCAGGCGCTTGTCGACGCCTGCGCCGAAGCCGAACACCACCTCGTTGTCGCTGTCCCTGTCGGAGGGCGGTGCGCCCATCAGCATCGGCGGCATGACGCCGAGGTAATGCACGATGGTGGCGCGCGCGGCGCGCACGCTGTCCCACCAGGTCCGGGGGTGGAAGCGGTCGAGAATGGTCAGGCAGCCGCCGGACATCATCATCGCCATGGTCGAGGTCGCCATGGCGTTCATGTGGAACAGCGGCAGCGGGGTCAGCATGCGTTCGCGGCCGGGGCGGATCCGCACCAAACCGCCGACCGTGGCATACCAGCGCCCGTTGTTGAGAAAGTAGGTGTTGGTCAGGACGCAGCCCTTGGGCCGCCCGGTCGTGCCGGAGGTGTAGAGCAGCGCGCATTCTGTCTCGGAGCCTGGCGCCGGATCGGGTGCGCGGGCGTCATCGAGGCGCGGCAGCGCGGCATCCGGCGCGATGACGGGAATCGCGCGGCCTGCGGCTTTCGCGGCGGCGGCGATGTCGGCGATCCGGCCCGGCAGGACGATCGCCGCGCTCATCTCGGAATGGCCGATGAGATATTCGAGTTCGCCGGCCCTCAGATCCGGGTTGATCGGCACGACGGAGGCACCGAGCGCGTTCATCGCAAACCAGTGCCGGAAAAACACCGGCCGGTTCTCCACCAGCAGGCCCAGGCGGTGGCCCGCGCCCACGCCGGCGGCCCGGTAGGCGGCGATCTGTTCCGTGACCAGTGCAGCCATGTCGGCATAGCTGATCTCGCCGGGCTCGATGGCGTAGATGGTGGCCGTCTCGGGCAGCACATTGAGGAAGGCGTTGCGCGGCCACAGGCGGGCCGCGCGCTCAAGGGCGCCATGAACGGTTGTCGGTTCCGTCTCGCGCATCACATGAACAGCTGGATGTTGCCGAAGGCGGCGTCGCAGTTCACCAGGTCGACGCGTTTCAGCCTGATCTTCAGCGCGCCGTCCTGAAGCACCAGGTGATGCCTGGCCCAGCCGGCGTAAAGCGTCTGCTCGTCGAGCCGCGTCTCCACGTAGTGGAACGGGGTGTAGAGGTGATACTCGCCCTTCGCGTCGTCACGGGCGTCGACGGTCGGGGTCTGCAGCACGTGATGGCAGCGGCTTTTCGGCTTCTGCGAGAAGGTGCGGTTGCCCTTGAGGCGCTCGACGCGCACGGTGAGCAGCAGCTTGTCCTCGTACATCAACGAGCCGACGAGCCTTGCGTCGGTCTGGCCCCACTCGGCCGGCATCCAGTAATGGCCGTCTTCGGTGAAGAGCGTCAGCCACGCCTCGAACTTCAGTTCGTCCAGCAGGCGGGCTTCGCGGATGACGAAGTCGATGAGGTCCTTGTCGGTCGGTTGTGTCATGGCGCGCCTCACATCGACAGCGTCATGAACTTGGCCCAGGCGCGGAAGTGGTTGCGCATCTGCCATTCATTGGTGCCGTTGGTGACCGCGACCGTCTGCTCCTTCTCGGCGGGATCGTAGAGTCGCTGCACGTTGGTCCATTCGTTGCCGTTGGACCTGAGGCCCTCCTGCGCCCGCTCGTACATCTCGAGGTCGTCGTGGCCGACCACCGAGGTCGGCGCGTTGATCAGCCGGTTGTACATCTGCGTGCGCTCCAGCAGCATGTCCGGCGCGCCGACCAGGCGATAGGTGTAGCTTTCCACCAGCGTGCGGTCCGCCGCGAGCGGGCGGAAGATGCGCAGGAGCTGGATCGGCCCCTTGATCATGACGTTGGGGAAATAGCAGGTGTTGTGGCGGTTCTCGCCGAGGATCGCCTTGGCGCGCTCCTCGCCATAAGCGGTCTTCATGGCCTCGAAATAGCCAGGCGCTTCGGTATAGTTCGAGTGGATGGAGTGGCCCACGCCGGTGTGGCCGTGTCCGTTGTCCCAGATGCGGATGCCCATGCCCTCGAAGAACTCGTAAGGTGAGATGAAGGGCAGGAAGATTTCCACCGCCATCGGCTTCTTGGCGCCGGTGCCCTCGAAGGGCTTCCATACCGCCGCCGCCGTGCCGGCCGAGCTCTCATGCGCGACCATCGGGTGGCACGTGTCGGTCTGGTTGTCGACCAGCATCTTCCAGTTGCACTTGTGCATGTAGCGCAGCACGCCGCCGGCAACTTCCAGTTTCCCGACCGGCGAGCGGTCGATCATGTTGTCGAAGGAGGAGAGGCTGTCGCCGAAGAACTCGTCGAAATCCGGCCCGACGTCATTCAGCTTGGCGAAGACGAAGCCGCGATAGTTCTTCACGTTCTTCACGCAGGCCATGCCCCGCGCCGCCTGGCTGTTCTCGAAGCCGGTGTTCTCGTAGCCCTTCTTCAGTGGGATCGCGAGCAGGCTGCCGTCGGTCTTGAAAGTCCAGGCGTGGTAGGGGCAGCGGAAGAACTTTCCCGTGTTGCCACAGCCATCGATGGCGATCTTGACGCCCTTGTGCGGGCAGCGGTTGTGCAGGACCTTGATGGTCCCGTCGGTGTGGCGCACCATGATCACCGGCTGCGAGCCGATGGTGGTGGTGAAGTAGTCGCCGGGATTGGCGACCTGGCTTTCATGACCGACATGGACCCAGGTGTTGGCGAAGAGATGCTCCATCTCCAGTTCGAAGATTTCCTGGTCGATGTAGACGTCCCGGTGCACCTCGGCGTCGCGCACGAGTGCCCGCACCGCATCGGGGTTGCCACGATATTTGCCCATGTCAGGCCTCCGGTTCGACCCCTCTAGAGATCAAGCACCAGTCTGGAAGATTTCGCGCGGGAGACGCAGATTTGCATTGTCTTTCCCGCCGCGCGCTCGGCCTCGCTCAGGAGGGAATCCCGGTGATCCGGCACGCCGGAAAGCACCCCCACCTGACAGACGCCGCACTCTCCCTTGTCACAATCATGCAGCGGGTCGAGACCCGCCTCTTTGAGCACTGCCAGGATGGTCCTGTCGCGCGGCACCTTGAACACCGCACCTGTGCTCTTGATTTCCACCTCGAAAGCGCCCTCGTCCGGAGCAGGCGGGGCGGGCGGCGCTTCCGCCGCAGCATTGAAAAACAGTTCGAATCGCAGCCGCCCAGCCGGCCAGCCGAGGGCGCGCGCTTCCTGCATCGCCGCCTTGATCATCGGCTTCGGGCCGCAGATGTAAACCGGCTCGTCGTGGGTGAGCGTGTCGATCAGGGCGCGGATGTCGAGAAACGTCCCCGCCATGTCGTCGGCATGAAGCGTCAGCGCATCGCCGGCGAGCGCTTGGATCTCCGGCAGGAAGGCCATCTCCGCCATGCTCTTTGCGGCATAAATGAAGCGGAACGGCCGGCCCAGCGCCTTCATGTGCGCCGCCTTCGCAATCAGCGGGGTCACGCCGATGCCGCCGGCGATCAGCAGCACCGGCCCTTCGCCGGCCGCCAGTTCGAAATCGTTCTGCGGCGGCTCGGCCTCGATGATGTCGCCGACCTTGAGCCCATGCGCCCATTTCGAGCCACCCTGGCCGGCATCGTCGCGCCGGATGCCCAGGACATAGCGGGAGGGGGCCGACGTGACGCCTGGCGTCGGGTCCGCGTTGACGAGCGAATACTTGCGCCGTCCGATGCCGGGCGCGTGCAGGGTGATGTGCGCGCCGGCCTCGAATCCGGGCAGCGCGCCGCCGTCGCTCCTGGTGAGCACGATGCGCCGGATCAGGGCCGTTTCGTCCCTGATCCCGGCAACCTTGAGCGAGAGCACTGGCATGCACCATCCGGAATGCGGTCCGCCGGGAAGGCGGACAGGAGCAGATATTCGAAGCCTAAAGCATTTCGGCCGTGCAGGACAAGGGGCGTCTCGTCTCAGTCTTCGTCCGTGCTGTCGACCAGCGCCAGCACGCGCAGCGGGCTGCCCGATCCATGCGTGATCTTGAGAGGCGGCGTGATCAGCAGCGCTCCCGTGGGCGGCAGCTTGTCGAGGTTGCACAGGCTGGCCAGCCCGAACTTGTTGGCGCCATGCATGAGGGCGTGGGCCGGGAAGGCCGGCTCGAAGGAGAAGGCCTGGCCCGCGTCCGTGCCGACCGCCTCGACGCCCCAGCCGTTGACGTCGCGCTCCTCGACCAGCAAACGCACCGCATCGGCGTTCGGACCCGGCGTATGGGGTCCGTCTTCCTTCATATTGAGGAACTTGGCCGGATCGGTGCGCTTCGACCAGTCCGACCGCATCAGCACCCAGGAGCCGGCGGGAATTTTCCCGTGTTTCTTTTCCCAGGCCAGGATGTGCTTGGGCGTCAGCAGGAAGCGTTCATCCTTGCGGCATTCCCTTGAGACGTCGATCACGCAGGCCGGCGCGACCATGCGCTGTACGTCGACGGTGTCGGTCGCCCCGTCCTTCAGGTCCTTGCCGGAAACCCAGTGCACCGGTGCGTCGAAATGCGTGCCGGTATGCTCGCCGCAGGCGATGTTGTTCCAGTACCAGGCCGGGCCCTTCTCGTCATAACGCGAGATCTCGGAGATCGAGAACGGCGCCGAGGGGGCGAACATCGGCGGCAGCTGGATGACCGGCGTCGAGGGGTGCAGGCGTTGCGTCAGGTCGACAACGACGATCTTGCGTTTGGCCAGCGCCTTCGCCAGCTTCGTCAACAGGTCCTTGGCCATTTTGTCCTCCCGGAAGTGTTCAAAGGATACGCTCAGGATTGAGGATGCCCCTGGGGTCGAGCGCCTGCTTGATGGTGCGCATCAGCGCCAGTTCCTCAGGGGTGCGCGACAGAGTCAGATAGGGCCGCTTCGCCCGGCCGACACCGTGCTCCGCGGAGACGGAGCCGCCGTATTCCGACACGCCGGCATAAACGATGGCCTCGATGTCGAGCTTCGCGGTCTTGTCGAGGCCCGGCTTCATGACAATGAGGTGCAGGTTGGAATCGGCGATATGGCCGAAATTGACGACGATCGCATCGCCATGACGGGCCGCCAGCCGCGCGCGGATGACGTCCACCGCCTCCCGCATGCTGCCGATCGGCAAGGATACGTCGAAGGCGACCATCGGCGGCATCAGCCGGTGGAACTCGTACATGCATTCGCGATAGGCCCAGAACCGCGCGCGATCCGCGCCCGATTTCGCCACCAGCGCGTCAGTGATGATGCCCTCCTCCAGCATGGATCCGAGGAAGCCTTCCAGCAGTTCGCGGAACTGGCCGGAGCGGTCGCCCGGCGCTTCCAGGAGCACGGTCATTTCCGGCGTCTCGGCGAAGGGCGACGGCAGTTTCACATGCTGGATCGCGACCTCGATCAGGTCGCGCCACATCGCTTCGAACACGAGCAGCCCGCCCGGCAGTTCGGCTCCGGCGCGGCGCAGCAGGCGGATCGCCGCGTCGGCCGAGGGCAGGGCGATCAGCGCCGTCTCGATCGAGGCCGGCTTGGGGTGCAGCATCACCACGACGCGCGTGACGATGCCAAGCGTGCCCTCGGAGCCGAACAGCAACTGCGTCCAATCGTAGCCCGCGTTGTTCTTCAGCATCTTGTTGAGAGACCGCACGATCGTCCCGTCCGCGAGCACCGCCTCCAGGCCGAGAACGTTGCGCCGCGTCATACCGTAGCGCAGCACCTGGTTGCCGCCGGCATTGGTGGCGACATTGCCGCCGATGGTGCAGGAGCCGCGAGCGCCCAGATCGATGCCGCAGACGAATCCGGCGTCGTCCGCAGCCTTCTGGATCGCCTCCAGCGGCGTTCCGGCCAGCGCCGTGATGGTGCCGGCCTGGACGTCGATTTCCTCGATGCCGCTCATGCGCTCCAGCGAGATCGCGACCTCGGTGCGGGCGGGCGTCGCGCCGTCGGCGAGGCCGGTCATGCCGCCCTGGGTCACCACGGGCTGGCCGTGGGCATGGCAGAGGCGCAGCGCCGTCGCCACATCCTCGACGCTGCGCGGCAGCACAAGCGCCAGCGGCGGCGTCGGTGGCGTGTAGCGACTGGAATCGGTGAGGTTTCGTGCCGGGATGTCGGCGCCGGTGCGCACGATCCCATCGCCGAGAGCGGCGCGCAGGGCTTCTACGGCGGCGTTCATGTGTCGTCTCCGATCCGCAGCGGTGCGGCGTTGGCCTCGATGACCGGTGCCGGCGGTGCGGGCGGGGTCGCGGCGAAGTCTGTGGAGGCCTTGCTGAACCCCCGGTCCAGGATGTCCATGTCGTTGGCCGTCACCACCATGCGGTAACCCTGGCCGCGGCGCATCTTCGCCATGTCGAGGCTCGGCGTGAAGATGCCGCAGGGCGTCCAGGCCTTCTTGCAGGCCGCGTGGATCGCCGCGCAGGCGATGGTGTGGTCATGGTGGATGTTGGGAAAGACGCCAATCGACAGGGACAGGTCGCCGGTGCCGATGAAGACCATGTCCACGCCGTCGACGGCGGCGATGTCCCGGGCGTTCTTCACGCCCTTGTCGGTCTCGATCATCACCATGACGACGATCTTGTCCGATCCTTCCACATACTCGGCGAAATCGCCCAGCGGGCGCACGCCGCCGCCGGAGCGCACCCCGTCCGGGGGATACTTGGCGTAGCGCACGGCATTGCGCGCCTGTTTGGCCGATTCCACCAGCGGGACCATCACGCCTTCCGCGCCGGCGTCCAGCGCCATGCCGATCGCGAAGGGCGAGTTTTCCGCCACGCGCACGATCACCGGAATTTCCGGCGGCACGATGCCGATGGCGGCCTCCAGCTCCCGGCGGTCGAACAGCCCGTGCTGGAGATCGAGCACGATGGCATCGGGCTTGGACCGGGCGGCAACCTCGACGAGTGCCGCCGATCCCATGGCCAGCCAGATCACGCCGATGCAGCGTCCGGACGCGATGCGATAGCGCAGCGAGGCGCGTCGGGGATCAAACATCGCCATCCTCCTTTGGTGCGCGGGGGGTGGTCCCGACACTGCCGTAGCGACCCTGATGGTAGACGAGCGCGGCGGTCTGGGCCTGGGCGAAACGGGCATCGCGGATCAGGCCAATGACGATGTGGTGCGTCGCCCAGTCGGTGACCTGCGCCACCTCGCACTCGAACGAGACGTTCGCACCCATCAGCAGGGGAATGTCCTGCGCCGAGCGGATCCAGTCGCCAAAGGCGAAGCGCGCCACGCCCTTGGCCGCCTTCTGGCCGCCGAAGGCCTGCGCAACCTCCTCCTGGCCGAGCGCCAGCAGGTTCACCGAGAACTGCGCGCCCTGGCCGAGCGCGGCGGCGATGCTGGCGTTGCGGTTGACACAGACGATCAGGGACGGCGGGTCGGCCGACAGCGATGTCACGGCGGTTGCGGTCAGGCCGACCGGCGCCCCGTCGGCGCCGTTCGCGGCGACCACGCAGACCGAACCGGCAAGGGCGCGCATGCCCTGCCGGAAGGCCTCGCTGCTGGCAACCGCGGCCGTCTCGCTCGTCACGGTGTCCTCATTGCACGCGCAGGCCAGCCTGCTTCATCAGCGGCAAGACCCGATCGCAGAAGAACGGCAACTCGTAGCTGTAGTTGACGAAGGTCAGCGCGCTGCCAGCGTAGCCCTCGCGCGAGATTTTCAGCATCTCGTCGACGATTTTTTCTGGTGTTCCGACCAGAGGATAGGAGCCGGCACCGCCGGCGAAACGCTTGCGATAGCGGTTGAAGGCGTCGCCATCGTGGGAATTGGCGAATTCCTTCTTGCTCGCCATGTGGTAGTCCACCGCCGCGTGGTCCGCCTCGGTCACGGCATAGCGGGTGTAATACTCCTCGGCTTCCTTCTGTGTCTCGCGGCAGACGACATGGCAGACCGTGTAGACGCCGACGTTGCGTCCGACAGCGGCCGCGCGCTCGCGCATGTCCTCGACATGCTGCCGGCCGTCGGCGATCTCGGAAAAGGTCGAGAACAGGTAGTCGCAGTTGCGCGCGGCGAAGTCGCGTCCCGGCGGACCGAAGGCGGCGTTCATGGTGACGGGGCGCGGCACCTGCACGCTGGTGGGCCGGCTGACGACCTGCTTCAGATCGTAGAACTTGCCCTTGAAGTCGAAAGGCTGGTTCGTGCCATAGCACTGCGCGATGACGTCGACCCATTCGGCGGCCTGGACATAGGCGTCACCGGCCAACTGGATGCCGAACATCGCGAATTCATCGGGATTCCAGCCACAGACGATGTTGAGCCCGGCGCGTCCACCGCTGATGTGGTCGACGGTCGCGAGCGCCTTTGCGGCATAGACCGGGTGCACGATCGGTACGTGCACGGTCATGAACAGGCCGATCTGCTGGGTGGCGGACGCCAGGCCGGCGGCGAAAGTGAAGGTCTCGAAGGAATGCTCGCGCACCCGGTTCTTGCCGCCGAAGCCGCGCCAGCGGGCGATCGGCAGGAAGAATTCCATGCCGGCCCGGTCCGCGATCTGCGCGGCCGTGACAACGTCGTCCCAGCGCGCGCGCCAGCGTTCCGGCACGTCGGTGATGGCAAGGCCGCCGTCGGCGTTGGCGGAGAACACGCCGATCTTGAACCGGTTCGGGCCTTTCAGCGGATGGGGTTTGAGCATCATGCGCGCGATCTCCAGGTTTGCGGACGCCCCTCGCCGTCCTGGCTGCTGCCGCTTATTTCGGCTTTTCTGATGTCAAAGAAGGCCTGCTCCGCGGCGGCCATGAAGGAGGCCATGCGGTCGGCTGCGGCCACGGGGTCGCGGCGCACGAAGGCATCGTAGAGACCTTCCAGCCCGTCGGCGACAACCTTGCGCGTCACCGCATCCTTGAGCGTGCCGAGCCGCACGGTCTGGACGTGATCGACGAACCGGGCGATGGTGTTGGCCAGCCGCTTGTTGCGCACGCAGTCGAGCCAGGCCATGCGGAAGGCCATGTTGGATTCGATCAGCCGCTCGACATCGTCCTCCTGTGAGGCGATCCGCGCCATCGACAGGGCTTGCGCCATGCGCATCTGCGCCTCGTCGGTCAGGTCGCGCGCGGCATTTGCGGCGGCCCTCGGCTCCAGCAGGCGCCGGACTTCGAAGATCTCGCGGATGTCATCGAGCGAGAGCTGCGGAAGTACGAAGCCGCGTGTCGTCCCGATCAGGAATCCGTCGTTCGAGAGCCGCAGCAGCGCCTCCCGGGCGGGCATGCGCGAGGTGCCATAGGTGGCCGCCACGTCGACGTCCACCAGGCGCGTGCGGTTGTCGAATTCGCCGCGCTGAAGGCGCTCGCGCATGTCCTCGTAGATCCGATCCGACAGGTTATCCCTGCGCACCAGGCGGCGGTGTTCGGCGAGGCGGGGAGCAATGGCGGAGGTCATGACGGATTTTCTTGTATAATGAATACAGTATATGGAAAGTCCGGCCGGTCAAGGGAAGCCACGCCTGACCGGCCGGAATGGTTACTCCGTCAGCGGGCGGGCCGGAAGCCCATGGCGTAGGTCCGCTCATCCGCCCGGCCTTCGATGGTGATGCCCTTCTTGGCCGCCCAGGTGGTGGCCTGGAAGTGGATCGGGATGATGGCGCCGTCATTGGCCGCCATCTTCGAGGCTTCGTTGAGTGTCTTCAGGCGTGCCGCGTCATCCATGGTCGCGAGTGCCTTGACCAGCAGTTCGTCGACCTTCGGGTTGCAGTAGTTGGACCAGTTGAACTGGCCAAAACCCCTGTCCTTGTTGGCGCAGGCGATGATCGCGCGCAGCGTCGAGGAAACTTCGCCGCCCTGCGCGCCCCAGCCGATGAGGCCGAGCGCGAATTCTCCCTTGGCGCCGCGGGTTGCGTACATGCCCATGGGCATGGTGTCGACCTTGGCGTCGATGCCGATGCGGGTGAAGAACTGCGCCACGGACTGCACGATCTTGTCATCGTTGACGAAACGGTTGTTCGGCCCGTGGATGGTGATCGAGAATCCGTCGGGGTAGCCGGCTTCCGCCAGCAGCTTCTTCGCTGCGTCCGGATCGAACTTGACGGTGTCGAAGCCGGGCTCGTTGTTGCGCAGCGGCGGCGGAACGAAATGGCTGGAGGGCGTCGCAAGCCCGTCCATGATGCGTTCGCGGATGGCGTCGCGGTTGATGGACATCGACAGGGCCTGACGCACGCGCAGGTCCTTCAGCGGGTTCTTCGGCAGCGGCTGGCCGTTCTTGGCGGTGACGAATGGCGGTGCGTCGCGACCGGAGTCGACATAGAGGTAGATGATGCGCAGCGAGGGTTTGTCCGCGAAGGTGAGGTTCTGATCCTTCTTGATGCGTTCGAGGTCCTGCGTGGGGACCTGGTCGATGGCATCGACGTCACCGGACAGCAGCGCCGCGACGCGGGTGCTGTTCGAGGCGATGAAGCGATAGGTCACGTTGTCCCAGGATGGCTTGCCGCCCCAGTAGGACGGGTTGGCGCTCATCTGGACGCGGTCCTCGGCGGTGTAGGAGGTGAATCGGTAAGGCCCGGTTCCGATGGCGGCCTTGCCCGCGTTGAAATCCTCGGTGGTGGCGTTCTGCGATGCCTTCTTCGAGACGATGAACACCTGCGCCAGATCGTTCGCGAGCAGCGGATAGGGTGTGGCGGTTTTCAGGCGCAGAGTATGGGAATCGACGACCGTCTTCTCGGTGATCGCGCGGGTATAGATGGTGAAGGGGGCCGGGCTCTTGACCACCGTCGGCGGCCGGTCGAGCGAGAAGATCACGTCCTCCGCCGTGAAGTCGGAGCCGTCATGGAACTTGACGCCCTTGCGCAGCTTCACTTCCCAGGTCGTGTCGTCGATGGGCTTCAGGGATTCGGCCAGCGCCGGCCTGATCTGCGCGTCGGCCGTCATCGCCACCAGCGTGTCGAAGATATGCGCGCTGACCGCGAGATTGGGCACGAGGTTCTGGAAGTGCGGATCGATTGACGAGATCGGCGAGGATACGCCGAGGCGCAAGTCGGCGGCGTGAAGCCCCGGCGCAGCAAGTGCCATGCAAAGTGCCAGCGATGTGCTGCCAAACGCGGTGCGGAACATTATTCCCTCCTGTGTTCTGGTGGCGTGCGATCACCACCGGTTAGTGCGCGAAGGCCGCAAGAATCCGGGCCCAGCTGCGAATGCCTTTGTGAAACGACTGCAGATCGTACTTTTCGTTCGGCGCGTGCACCTGGTCATCCTTCAGCGCGAAGCCGATGAGCAGAGGCTCAAGTCCGAGGATTTTCTTGAAGTCGTTGACGATGGGAATGGAGCCGCCCTGACCCATCAGCACCGGCTTCCTGCCCCATTCCGCCGCGAGGGCGGCGCCGGCGCGTCTGACCTGGTCGCTGTCCCAGCGGACATTGGCCGGTGTCGTCGCCTTGAAGTTGGTGAACGTCACCGAACAGTCCTTCGGCAGGCGCGCCCGCACGAAGGCGCGGAACAGCTTGCGGATGCGATCCGGGTGCTGGCCCGCCGCGAGGCGGAACGACACCTTGGCGTGGGCCTCGTTCGGAATGACGGTCTTCACGCCCTCGCCCTGATAGCCGCCCCAGATGCCGTTGACGTCGCAGGTCGGGCGCGTGGAAATCTGTTCGAGGACCATGCGGTCCTTCTCGCCGGCCGGAACCGACAATCCGATGGGGCCGAGCAGTTTCTTCGGGGTCAGGCCGAGCCGTCTCCATGCCGTGCGCATGGCTGGAGAGATGTCCTCGATGCCGTCATAAAAGCCGGGGATGGCGATGGATCCGTCCGGCGCATGCAAATCTGCGACGATGCGCGAAAGGACCCGGATGGCGTTGTTCGCGGCGCCGCCGAACCGGCCGGAATGCAGGTCGGTCGTGGCCGTCCGCACCACGATCTCCTCGTGGAACATGCCCCGCAGCGAGATCGAGATCGCCGGGGTGTCGCGATCCCATTGCCCGGTGTCGCAGATGAAGCAGTGGTCTGCCTTAAGCGCCTTGCGATGGGCACGCAGGACCTCGGGCAGGCTCTCAGAGCCGTTTTCCTCCTCGCCTTCCAGCACAAGCGAGACATCGACGGGAAGATCGCCCGTCACGGCCTTCCAGGCGCGGCAGGCCTCGAGGAAGGTCATCATCTGGCCCTTGTCGTCGCAGGCGCCGCGCGCGCGGATCACCGTCCGGCCCGGAGCGACTTCGACGAGTTTCGGCTCAAAGGGCGGAAAGTCCCAGAGCGCCAGCGGGTCGACGGGCTGGACGTCGAAATGCCCGTAGAACAGCACATGCGGACGATTGTTCTTCCGATAGTGCCCAAGCACGGCGGGATGGCCGGGGGTGGGCACGGGAGCTGCCGCAAACCCGATGCTGCGGGCATCGCGCGCCACGTGCTCGGCCGCCCGGGCGACGTCCCCCGCATGGGCGCTGTCGGTCGAGATCGAGGGAATGCGCAACAGCGCGAACAGCCGTTCGAGCGACTGGTCAAGATTGGCATCGATGTGCGACAGAACGCGGTCAGTCTTGGCCTGCATATGGGCTCCGGCGCCGGGTGATCAGGGGCCTCGGAAAACTGAATTCAATATTCCGTAGTGGGGCATGTCAAGAGATGGTTGGCGGCCAAGGCCTGCCATTTTCCGACTGCGTGACGATCTTGACCGCCGGCCATGGCCTGTAGTGTATTCGGTTTGAGTGTGTCCCGGCCGTTTCACGGAGCGTCATGAGCCTGATCCGCCCTGCCATCGAAGCCCTTAAGGATTCGCCCATCGCCGATGTCTGGCGACTGGGGTTCACCACCGACGGTGTCATCGGCATGTGGGCCGGCGAACCCGATGTGCCGACGCCCGACTTCATTTGCGACGCGGCGACCGCCGCGCTCAGGGCTGGCCACACGTTCTACACCCATACGCGCGGCATTCCCGAACTGCGGCAGGCCATCGCCGGCTACCTCAGGCGCCTGTGGGCTGCCGATGTCGCCGATGACCGCATCGCGGTCACCTCCGCCGGTATGAACGCGGTGATGCTGGTGGCGCAGGGCCTCGTGCAGGCCGGCGACAACGTGGTCTGCGTGACGCCGTCCTGGCCCAACATCATGCGGGCCATGCAGGTCGCCGGGGCGGACATCCGGGAGGTTGCGATGCGTCCGGGCGGCAATGGCTGGTCGCTCGACATCGACGCCGTGATCAACGCCTGCGATGACCGCACGCGTCTGATCTATCTGGCGACGCCGGGCAATCCCACGGGGTGGATGATCGAGCGCGCCGAGGCAGAAAGGCTGCTGGCCTTCGCGCGGCGCACCGGCACGGCGCTCCTGTCGGACGAGGTCTATCACCGGCTTGTCTATGACCGCCCGGTGGCCTTCTCATTCCTGGAGATCGCGCGGCCGGAAGACCCGGTTTTCATCGTCAACAGCTTCTCCAAGTCCTGGGCGATGACCGGCTGGCGCATGGGCTGGCTGATCTATCCGGCAGGGCTCGAACCGCAGTTCGAAAAACTCGTGCAGTTCAACACCTCGGGCGGACAGGCCTTCCTGCAACATGCCGGAATCGCGGCGATCCGCGACGGCGAGCCGTTCGTCGCCTCGTTCCTGGAGCGCTGCCGCACGGGCCGCGAGATCGTCAACCGCCGGCTCGCGAGGATGCCGCGCGTCACCAACATTCCCAATACCGGCGCCTTCTATGCGATGTTCGAGGTGGAGGGCGTCAGCGACACGCTCGCCTTCTGCAAACGTGCCGTTCCGGAGGCGCGCATCGGGCTGGCGCCGGGCGTCGCCTTCGGCAAGGGTGCGGAACGTCTGATCCGGCTGTGCTACGCCAAGTCGCCGGCCAATCTGGAAGAGGCGATGGACCGTCTCGAACGGTACCTCGCGACCTACAAGGAAGCCTGACATGCAGCCGAGCGCGCGCGTCCTGGAGACGCTGACGTCGATCATCGCCTTCGATTCGACCACGACGAAGTCCAACCTCGACTGTATCGACTGGGCGCGCGGCGAGCTGGAGCGCCATGGCGCGCGCACGCTGACCGACTGGAACGAGGACCGCAGCAAGGCCAATCTTTTCGCCACCTTCGGCGAGGGCGCGGGCGGCGTCGTGCTGTCCGGCCATGTCGACACGGTATCGGTCGAGGGGCAGGACTGGTCGAGTGATCCGTTCCGGCTGACGATCCGCGACGGCAGGGCCTATGGCCGGGGGACCTGCGACATGAAGGGCTTCGACGCGGTCGTCATCGCCCTGGCCCAGCGCTATGGCGCGGCGCGGCTGAAGCGGCCGATTCATGTGGCGCTGACCTATGACGAGGAACAGGGGTGCCTCGGCATTCCTAAACTCATCGCCGCGCTGGACAGGGCAGGCATCCACCCCGACGGCGCGCTGATCGGCGAGCCGACCTCGATGCGGCTTGTCAGCGCCCACAAGGGCGGCGAAGTCTATCGTGTCACGGTGCGCGGCAAGGAGGCGCACTCCTCGCAGACGCCGAAGGCCGTCAACGCCATCGAGATCTCGGCCGTGCTGATCGCGAAGATCAGGCAGATCGCCCGCCGGCATCAGACCGACGGGCCGTTCGCGCCCGAGTTCGTCACACCGCACACGACGTTGTCGACAAACCTGTTTTCCGGCGGAACCGGACCGAACATCGTGCCGAACGAGGCGAGGTTCCTGTTCGACATCCGTTACATTCCCGGAGTCGATCCGGCCGAGATCATGGCGGAGATTCGCGCCGAAAGCGCCGCGCTGGCTCGGGAGATGGCGGCGCTCGGCGTGGCGGAGGGCATCCGCTTTGATCGTGTCGGTGCCATTCCCGCGCTCGACGCGCGCCCCTCCGACGCCATCTACCGCACGGTGCACGGGCTGTGTGCCGACAAGGGCGTGGACAAGGTCGATTACGGCACCGAAGCCTCGTTCTTCCAGGCCTATGGCGTGCCGTCCGTGGTCTGCGGTCCCGGCTCCATCGCGCAGGCGCACAAGCCGGACGAGTTCGTGCCGCTCGCCGATCTCGCGGCCTGCGAGCGGATGATCGAGGGGGTTGTTGCGGCCTGCGAAAACTGACGGCTGCCGCGGCGGCGCAAGGTGCCCGGGCCCTCCGCCGGGTCAGGTCTTCCAGTTCGGGCGGCGCTTTTCGGCGAAGGCTGCGAGCCCCTCGGCTGCGTCCGGCATGGTGAGGTTCGCGGTCAACAGCGCTTCCAGCATGCGCAGGCGCGCGTCCATGTCGTGGTTGAGCGCGGTGTAGAAGGCCGTGCGACCCAGGGCGATGGCCTGCGGTGAGCCGGCCGAGAGCCGGGCGATCCAGCGGTCGATGCAGGCGTCGAGCTCGGCATGGGGTGTCACCTCGGTGACGAAGCCGAGGCGCTGGCCTTCCACGGCATCGATGCGCTCGCCCGTCATCATCAGGCGCAGCGCCTGCCGGGGCGCCATGGCATGCAGCAGGGGCACGGTGATCATGTAGGGCCAGATGCCGACCGCCACCTCCGGCAGGCCGAAGCTGGCCTTCTCGCTGGCGATGATGAGATCGCAGGCGGCGGCGAGGCCGAAGCCGCCGGCCATTGCGGGTCCCTGCACGCGGGCCAGCACCGGCTTGCCGAGGTCCCACAGGTCGCGGAACAGGGCGGCGAACTGGCCGCGCTCGCCATGGGCGTCGAAGGCGTCGGGCGCGCCGTCGCCCATCTGCTGCAGGTCGCCGCCGGCGCAGAAAGCCTCATTCCCGCTGCTGGCGATCACCAGCGCGCGCAGCGCCC
>DAOMXN010000012.1:0-29349 GCA_035437025.1 Beijerinckiaceae bacterium
GGCGGCGCAGGCTCAGCCAGTCCGCTACGAGGTGCAGAACCCGGCGCCGGTGCAACCTGCTGGCAAGTCCGAAGAGTATTTCGCTACGAAGAGCATGGTCTTCGGCGCCATGATCGAAGCCATCGATCTGTCCCAGCTCTCCAAACTGGATGCGGAGGCCGCGCGCGAAGAACTGCGCGACATCGTCACCGAGATCATCAATCTCAAGAACGTCGTGCTGTCGATCGCCGAGCAGGAGGAACTGCTCGAGGACATCTGCAATGACGTGCTGGGGTACGGACCGCTGGAGCCGCTGCTGGCGCGCGATGACATCGCCGACATCATGGTCAACGGGGCAAACCGCACCTTCATCGAAACTGGTGGCAAAATCCAACTCACCAATGTCCGTTTCCGCGACAACGCCCAGCTGATGAATATCTGCCAGCGCATCGTCAGCCAGGTCGGCCGCCGCGTTGATGAATCCTCGCCGATCTGCGACGCGCGCCTGCTCGACGGTTCTCGCGTCAACGTCATCGCGCCTCCGCTGGCCATCGACGGACCGGCACTGACGATCCGCAAGTTCAAGAAGGACAAGCTCACGCTCGACAACCTGGTGAAGTTCGGATCGATCTCGGCGGAGGGCGCCGACATCCTGAAGATCATCGGGCGCGTGCGCTGCAATGTCGTCATTTCCGGAGGCACCGGTTCCGGCAAGACGACGCTGCTGAACTGCCTGACCCGCTACATCGACCACGACGAGCGCGTCATCACCTGCGAGGACGCGGCCGAACTGCAACTCCAGCAGCCGCACGTGGTGCGCCTGGAAACGCGTCCGCCGAACCTCGAAGGCAATGGCCAGGTCACGATGCGCGACTTGGTCAAAAACTGCCTGCGTATGCGCCCGGAACGAATCATCGTCGGCGAAGTCCGCGGACCCGAGGCCTTCGACCTGCTGCAGGCCATGAACACGGGCCACGACGGATCGATGGGCACGCTTCACGCCAACAACCCGCGCGAATGCCTGAGCCGTCTGGAATCGATGATCACGATGGGCGGATTTACCCTGCCCATCAAGACGATCCGCGAGATGATCTGCGCTTCCGTGGACGTCATCGTGCAGGCGACCCGCCTGCGTGACGGCTCGCGGCGCATCACGCACATCACTGAAGTGATGGGGATGGAGGGTGATGTGATCATCACCCAGGACATCATCCTCTACAACATCGAGGGTGAGGACGCGAACGGCAAGATCATCGGGCGGCATGCCTCGACTGGAATTGGACGTCCGCGGTTCTGGGAGCGCGCCCGATACTATGGCGAGACCGAGCGTCTTGCTGCCGCCCTCGACGCCTTGAGCAGCAAGCCTGGCGAAAGCCAGGCCGCGTAGGAGAGACGGCCATGGAAACCCGTCAACTCCTGATCATGGCGTTCGCGGCCGTCGCGGCCGGCGGGTTTGCCTATGCGTTCATCGAACCGCGCATGACCGGCGAGGTGACTGCCGAGGCGCGCCAGAAGAAGCTTGCCGGAGCACGTGTGCGCGGAGGCGACAACCTCGGCAAGACCGCCGGGCGTATCAAGCAGGTCTCGGAAACCTTGAAAGAGGTCGAGCGCAAGAAGGCAGCGAACGACAAGGTCACCCTGCATGACAAGATCGTGCAAGCCGGTCTCGACTGGGAACGCCAGCGGTTCATGTTGGTGAGCATGGCATGCGCTGTGGTCATGGGCTTCGTTTCCCTGATCATCAGCGGCAACCTGTTCGTCGGAATCGGCG
Source organism: Beijerinckiaceae bacterium (assembly GCA_035437025.1). Classification (GTDB taxonomy): domain Bacteria; phylum Pseudomonadota; class Alphaproteobacteria; order Rhizobiales; family Beijerinckiaceae; genus JAIUNP01. The sequence goes on from DAOMXN010000012.1 coordinate 1,751, forward strand.
CCTTCATCGTCGGCGGCCTTGGACTGCCGCAATGGCTCCTGATCTTTCTGCGCAACAAGCGCGTCTCGGCGTTCACCACAGAACTTCCGAACGCGCTTGACGTGATCGTGCGCGGCCTGCGCTCCGGCCTGCCGCTCGGCGACTGCATCCGCATCATCGCTAATGAAGCGGCCGAGCCGGTCAAGACCGAATTCCGGCAGATCGTCGAGGCGCAGAGTATTGGCCTTACGATCCAGGAAGCGGTTCAGGGAATTTCCAAGCGGGTTCCCACGCCTGAGGCAAACTTCTTTTCCATCGTGATCGAAATCCAGTCCAAGGCCGGCGGCAACCTTTCCGAGGTTCTCAGCAACCTTTCCAAGGTCCTGCGCGAGCGCAAGAAGATGAAGGGCAAGGTCGCAGCGATGAGCATGGAGGCGAAAGCCTCCGCCGCCATCATCGCGGCGCTGCCGTTCATCGTGGCGATCCTCGTCTACATCTCCAGTCCGGACTACATGTCTCGCCTGTGGACTACGGAAGCCGGCAAAATCACCATGGTGGTGAGTGGATTCTGGATGCTCATCGGCATCATGTCGATGAAGAAGATGATCAACTTCGATCTTTGAGGCGCCTGATCCATGGAAGGGAATATCGTCAGCCTGATCCTCAGCCCCAGATTCATGGGCGGGGTGTTCACGGCGATTTTCGTCGGCGCGGCAATCCTGACAGTGGCCCTTCCGCTGCTCGATCGCAGTGACTTCAAGAACCGGATGAATGCCGTCGCGCTGGAACGGGAAGCGATCCGCCAACGCGAACGGGAGCGCATGCTGCAAGTGCGCGGGACAGGCAGAGGCAACCTCAAACACGAGCACAAGGCTTTTGTGAAAGGTTTCGTCGAGAAATTCGACCTGCAGAGGTACATCGGCGCCGATGAAATGAAGGCCAAGCTGGCCATGGCCGGCTACCGCGGCGCGCCGGCCGAATACGGATTCATGTTCTTCCGTTTCATCATGCCGATCGTGCTGCTGCTCATCACGGCGCTCTACGTCTTCGTCATCCTGGACCTCTCCAACTACACGGTACCGATGAAGATCGGCATGTGCCTTGCGGGCACATACCTGGGCTTCAAGGCGCCGGAGATCTTCCTGTCCAATCAGATCTCAAAACGCCAACAGAACATGCAACGGGCATTTCCCGATTCCCTCGACCTGCTGCTGATCTGCGTGGAAGCCGGCATGTCGATCGAGCATGCGTTCCGTCGCGTGAGCGTGGAGATTGTTGGCCAGTCTGTGGCTCTGGCCGAAGAATACGCACTGGTGACGGCCGAACTCTCCTACCTGCCCGATCGCCGCACGGCCTACGAGAACCTTGCCATCCGCACCGGCATGGAATCGATCAAGTCGGTCAGCACGGCGCTGGTGCAGGCAGAGAAGTACGGCACACCGGTTGGCAGCGCGCTACGCGTCCTGGCCCAGGAGGGCCGCGACATGCGCATGAACGAAGCAGAAAAGAAGGCAGCCGCACTGCCCCCGAAACTGACGGTGCCGATGATCCTTTTCTTTCTTCCCGTCCTGTTCGCCGTGATCCTGACACCGGCCCTGACGCAGGTCTTTGGCTGGCAGTGATCTGCGGTCGGAGACCCCCTGAAACAGCCTGTGCGACTGCCTCGGACAGGCGAGACAGCTTCACTCTTGCAGGCACGCCCATAGACGACGCGGTGTAGCCATGAATGTGCGTTTCGTCGGCTACTTCCTCGCTGGAGCATTGCCGAAACTGGCCATGTTCCTCGCGTTGTTTCTGCTGGCCAGACATCTTGATCCCGCCGAGACCGGGCTTTTTGTCCTCGTCATCACTCTTGGCGAAGTGATCGAGATGACAGCGGGAACATGGCTGCGCATCTATGTCCTGAAGGCTGAAGCAGGCCGCAAGACCATTGGCCCATACCGCGTCGGTCGGTTTCTCGTCCTTGCGCTGGCCATGCTCGCCATGGCGCTGCTGGTGTCGCTGCCGATCGCGGCTATCATCGCGCCGGGCCGATTCTGGACCTTTGCAGGCGCTACTTGCGCCTATATCGCCGCTTTTGCCGCGCTCCGCCATGCGCATACGGTCCTCCAGATCCTGGAGTCGCATGTGGTCTTCATTCTCGCAGAGATCGCGCGCAGCCTGCTCATCGTCGCCTGCGTTCTGGGCAGCCTTGCGACATGGCCGACATCTTTCGTGGCTCCCTCGCTCCTGGTAAGCGCCGCGACCGCCGCTACTGCCGTGATCAGTCTGCTCCTGGTTGCCTCACGTCTCCACGGTCCTCGTTTCACACTGGCCGGCATTCAGCCTGCCGTGATCTTCGGTGCACCCATCATCGCCGACGTTGTCATGAGCCTGGTCATCATCAACTTCGACCGCTTCGTGCTCAATCAAATGATCGGCCCGGCCGCCGTTGGCATCTATGCGCTCGCCTATGCGCTCGGGCGGCAACCGATCGAGTTCATCGCCGGTCCGCTCAACACTTATGCGCTTCCTGTTCTGTTTGCCGGCTACGAACATGGCGGAGAAGAGCGTGCACGCCAGATCCTGACGGGCCTGTGCATCACCCTGTTCATACTTTGCGCTGCGGTCCTCACGGGCATAACCCTGCTGGAGCAGCCCATAGCCAACGTGGCGCTCAGAATGGAGTACCGCGATGCGGCGGGACTGCTCATGCCGGTGATCACGTTTGCAGCCTGCCTGCTCGTCTTCAAGGCGTTCATTTTCGACAATGTCTTCCATATGCTGCAGAAGAACGACGAGAAGCTGGCTTCGGTCGCGCTCGCAACCGGCGTGGGCGTCGCGGCCACCATTCTGCTGGTCTACGTTGCCGGGATCAACGGGGCAGCCGCCGCGCTGGTGCTCTCCAGCGGCGTGGGACTTGCTGCAAGCGTGTATGTCAGCCGGCGCTTCTTCGTGTTCGCCATTCCGCTGCGACACTTCGCGATGATTGCGCTCGCGGCCTCTGGCTCGGGCGTGGCGCTTTCGCTGGCATCATGGGCAGTGTCTGCCTACGGCGATGGCGCTCGCATAGGCGCCGGATTCCTTGCGTTCTGTCTCTGCTACGCGCTGATGCTGAAACTTCAGGGCATTTCTCTCAAAGCCTTGGCGTCGACGCCCTGGGAGCCGTTCGATGCCCGAACAGGCAGCGAGCGACGGCCATCGGACAGCAACTTGCGGTAAAGCGTGACCTTGGCCTCCAGCGTCTTGCGGATGTCGTAGCGCGCTGCGGTACGCGCGCCGGCGGCCGCGAATTTCGCCCCGAGATCCGGCGTGGCGATCAGATGCTGCAGCTTGTCCGCGAGGTCGCGCGGGTTACCGACCTCGAAGAGCAAACCGTTGTCACCATGCCGGACGATGTCACGTGCCCCTCCGACAGAAGGAACGACCACGGGAAGATTTGCGGCCATCGCTTCGATGATGGCGATGCCGAAACCCTCCTGCCGGGACGACAGAACGAAGATATCCATGTCGGACAAGAGATTTTCGACATCCGTGCGATCCAGCTGAATCCTTACGTGATTCTCCAGATCGAGTTCCTTGATCAGGGACGTGACCATTTCAAAGTAGGCTGGGTCCGTCACGGATCCCGCCAGTGTACAGTCAATGTTCAGACCTCGGTCCAGACACAGGCGAACCGCGCGCAAGAGCACGTCCTGGCCCTTGACAGGCGCAAAGCGGCCAACCTGGACGAGGTGAACAGGCCGCCCCGGCGTTTGGTAAGCAGGCGAACGGATAAACTTTCGGAGATCGATTCCATTCTCGATCAGCGTCACGCGATCGCCTGTAATGGCGCGCGTTTCCTCAACGATGAATGGGGAGATCGCAACGGTCATGTCGACCATCGCCCGATAGGCCAAACGAGAGAGGCCGCGAATGCGAAGCGCCCCACCCTGCTCATGCTGGGTGTAGACAAGCTTCAGGCGCGGCCGTGCCAGCTTGGCGAGCATCCCCCAGAAGAGGCTGCCGTCGTTATGGGCATGGATTGCTTCGATATCATGCGTCCGGATCACACGCAGGATCGCGGCCAGGTATCTCGGATGGAGATGCCCTTCGCGTCGCGCCAGGTGATAGACAGGAACGCCGCTCCCTCTCAGTTCCGCCATCAGGCCAGGATCAATCGCCTCGTTCATGACGATCACGACAGGCCGGATGGCTGCACCGTCCGCTGCAGCCGTCATGGTCGAGACGAGAAGCCGTTCGGCGCCGCCAATCCTGAGCGACGAAATGAGGTGGATAACGCCCGGTGTGCGCGCTTGAGTGCCCCTCGCCATGGTCAAGCCGCCTTTTCGATGCGGCCCGCCAGACGAAGCATCATACTCCGCGTCAGCATCACTGCGAAGATGGCATTGGTTCGTGCATAGCGCCAGAACATGCGTCGCGGCTCCTGCATCATACGATACGCCCACTCTAGTCCAAGGCGCTGCCAGATGACCGGGGCGCGTCGCACATGTCCCGAAACCACATCGAACGTACCGCCCACACCCATGACGAACGGCGCCCCCATGCGGGCACGCCAGGCCTTCATGAAGCGCTCCTTTCGCGGTGTCGGCATGGCGACGAACACGCAGTCAGCGCCGCTCTCCCGGATCGCATCCGCAATCGCGGCATCGTCTTCCGTCTTGAAGTAGCCATGATGACAGCCGGCAAACCGCAGATCGGGATGACGTCGGCGAAGCTCGGCCTGCGTAGCGGTAAGGACCTCCTGCGTCGCACCCAACAGAAACGGTCGGAAGCCTTCGCGGGCGCAGAGGTCCATAAGGTCCTCAAACAGATCGACGCCGGCGACACGTTCGTCCACCCGGTGCCCCAGCAGGCGCAACGCATAGACGATGCCCATGCCATCGATGCCAACCACATCGGCGGTCGCGACATCCTGCCGGAGTTCGGCATCCGTGCGCGCGTTCACCAGCTTCGCGACATTCAGCGCCACGTGCTGGCACGGCACCTTCGTGCGCATGGCTGCGACGGCACGATCGATTGTCTCCTGCCGGGACAGGATGTCCACTGGCGTGTCGAACAGAAAAACCCGCATTGCTTGCCTCCGTTCCGAATTGGTGCGGGCGGCTCGATGCCGCCGCTCTCTGCAGGCATCGAGCAAGGATCAGGCCATGGCGCGCAGCGCGCGGACATTGCGTTCAAGCGTGATGAAGGCCCAGATCTTGTCGGCGAAATCCGCCTTGCCGGACATGTGCGCGGCGACGATCTTCTCCATCGCGCCCTTCCTGAGGAAGTCACGTTGCCAGCTTGTCGCCAGCGTCTCCTCGACCAGCGGGCGCAACTCGTTGCGCAGCCAGCGGCCGAGCGGCATGTCGAAGCCCACCTTTCGCCGCGTAACGCACTCCGCCGGCAAATACTTCAGCGCGAGTTGGCGCAGGAGGTACTTCTTGTGACGCCCCTTGATGATCATGTGCTCTGGCAGGGATGCGGCGAAGTCAGCGACATAGCGCGTGATGAAGGGCACGCGCGCCTCGATCGAGGCATGCATTGTCGAACGGTCGGTGACGGTCAGAAGGTCGTCTGCGAGGCGGAACTGCTGGTCCAGACGCAGCGCGTCCTTGAGGCCGTGCGCGACGGGATAGCCGACTTTCTTGGCTGCGAAGACCTCACCCAGCATGTGCGGTTCGAAGATCATCGACGTGCCGTGATATTCCGGCGTGCCGGTGACCTGGAGCAGATGATGTACCAGGCGACTCTTCGGCCAGAGCAGGTCCTTCGCCAAAGTGCCGACGAAAGGCGCGAAGCGGCCGAAAGCGTTCAACTGCCTTGCCAGCTTGAAGCGAAAATACTGGTGATAGCCGCCGAAGAACTCGTCGGCGCCCTCGCCGGACAGCACGACCTTGAAGCCTGACTCCCGCGCAAACTGCGCCACGAGATAGCGCATCACCGAAGCCGGTTCGGCGGAGGCATCGTCGGCGATGGAGGGCCAGTCCTCCATCATGCCGACGAGATCATCGCCATCGACGAACTTCACGAAGTGCCGCAGGCCGTACTTGCGCGCGATCGCCTGTGAATAGGGGCTCTCGTCGAAGCGCTGATCTTTGAAACCAATGGAAAAACAGGCCAGATCCGGCACATGCCGGGCGGCGATAGCCGTCAGCAATCCAGAATCGATGCCGCCGGACAGGAGGCTCGCGACCGGAACGTCGGAAACAAGATGCCGGCGCACGGAAAAGTGCAGCAGTTGATCGAGCTCGTCGAGCAGCTCGGCCTCGCTCTTGCGGGAAACCGCAACCGGTTCGCGCTTCAACCAGCGCGTCAGTTCCAGCGTGTTGGCATCAATGTCGTAGACCGCGACATGACCCGGCGGCACCTCATGCACGTCGTCGAACAGCGTGTTGGCCCCGCGCGCGGCGCGCGCCATGTAGAACTGAAGGTAGCCTTCTGCATTGATGCGCTTCTCGGAAAAGGCCATCAGCGCCGGAATAGTCGAGGAGAAGGCGAAGACATCGCGCTTCGCCACGAAATAGGCCGGCTTGATGCCGAAGGCATCGCGGGCGAGATAAACCTTTCGCTGCGCCTTGTTGTAATAGGCGAAGGCGAACATGCCGTCGGCGCGGTTGAGGAAGTCCATGCCCTGGGTGTTCAAACCCTTGAGCAGAACCTCCGTGTCCGAACGCGTCCTGTAGAGCGTGTTGGGCTGGCGCAGGTCAGCGTGGTTGTAGATTTCGCCGTTGAAGGCGATGGCGCCGGCCTCGTCCTCCATGGGTTGGCGACCGCCCTCGACATCGATGATCGAAAGCCGAGTGTGGATCATTTCGACCGGTCCGATGACTGCGCTCTCCGCCGCATCCGGTCCGCGACGGGCCAGGGACTTGAGCGCCAATGCGCGGAAGCGCGCGGCAGCTGTTTCATCCTGGGTGCGCTGAACGAGTCCGGCAAATCCGCACATGACACTGGTCCTCAAAACCTATTGAAGGGGTTCGCAGCCTTGCCGTCGTCACCGCGAGCGGCGCGAAACAATCCGACCGGAACTGATGCTCAGGCTTGCCGGATCAGCCCAAGCCTGATCGCGGTGAAGCCATAGCCGGTCACTCGTCATCCTGCTGCTGGAGCAGGCCGACGGTGTCGATCACAACTTTGCTCGCGAGCGCAGCCCGATCCGCATTGCGGAACTTCGAATGCGCGACCAGGATCGCCACTACATCGGCCGCAGCAATCGCCGCATGGTGGTCCATGAATTCTACGCCAGGGCGACTGGCGAGGCTCTTCGGCAGCTTTTCGATGTTCGGCTCAACGATCAGCAGTCTGCCAATGCCGCGCTGGCTGAGAATCTCGGCGATTTCCAGCGCCGGGCTCTCGCGCAGGTCGTCGACGTTCGGCTTGTAGGACAGGCCGAGGAGCGCCACGACCGGTTCGCGGTAGCGGTTGGCGAGGCGGGAGATCTGGTCGGCGACGCGCTTGGGCTTGGCGTCGTTGACCTCGCGGGCGTTGCGGATCAGCGGCGTCGCCTCCGGCAGCGCCTCATGGATGAACCAAGGATCGACGGGAATGCAATGGCCGCCGACGCCCGGCCCCGGCGACAGGATGTTCACGCGCGGATGCAGGTTCGCCATCTTGATCACCGACCAGACATCGACGCCCAAGTGATCGCATACCAGCGAGAGCTCGTTGGCGAAGGCGATGTTGACATCGCGGAAGGCGTTCTCGGTCAACTTCGACAGTTCGGCGACGCGCGAGGTCGTCAGCTTGATCTTGCCCATGGCGAAATGACGGTAGACATCGCGGGCCCGCACGGCAGAGCGGTGGTCGAGGCCGCCGACGATGCGGGCGTTGTCGACCAATTCGCGCAGGGTCTGGCCCGGAAGGATGCGCTCCGGACAATAGGCCATCATGATGTCCGACACTTCCGGCATGGTGTCGGGATAGGTCAGGTCGGGCCGCAGGCGCCGCAACTGTTCCGCCGCGCGTTCCGTGGTGCCAACCGGTGACGTGGATTCGATGACGACGAGATCCCCCTTCTTCAGCACCGGAGCGATCGAGGCGAGAGCAGACTCCACCATGCTCATGTCCGCGGTCTTCTCGTCGGTGATCGGTGTCGGCACGGCGATGAGAAAGACATCGGCCGGCTGTGCCTCGGTGTAGGCCTTCAGCATGCCGGACTTCACCGCGGCGTTGAGGACCATGTCGAGATCCGGCTCGGAGATGTGCGCGCGACCTTCATTGATGCGCTCCACTGCGGCACGCTTAACGTCGACGCCCACGACATTCAGCCCGCGAGAGGCGAGCAGAGCAGCCGTCGGCAGGCCAACATAGCCAAGGCCAACGACGGCCACCGTCGCGATCCGGCTGGAGGCCGCGGGGCGCTGGGCCTGGACACTTTCCTGACGGTTCAATTGCGGAGCGGACATGAACATGCTTGGCCTCCTCGTGAGTCCCGGATTGACCCGGACAACAATCATGGGAAACCGGATTGCAACCGGCAGGCCAATGCCGTTCGACGGAAAGATGCCGCTGAAACTGAACTGATCCAGACTGATTCCGAGCATCCGGTATAGGGAATCGCAAGCTCTTGGAGCGAGAATTGGCTTTGGCGCTGTCCGGAGAGGGACAACCGACTACCGCCTGTGTTCCAGAATGATCCTCCAGGTACTTGGCCTGTGAACGTCGCAAAACTGCGCTGGTACGCGGCTCGCCTCGCCGCGATGAACCCGGCTGAAATCTCGCATCGGTTTGGAGAACTGGCGAAGAAGCGCGCCTGGCGCCGGGATGACCGGGGCTGGAACACGTATTCGAATGTCGGCGACGGGCGCGTCCTCGATATTCCGGAACTGCGAAACCGGATCGCGTCGGGCTGGCCGGCTGCCCGCGCCGGCCTGAGCGTCTTCCGCGAAGGGCGCCTGTGCGGGCTCGGCCGCGAGGTTCCGGCGACTCTGGGGGCTGCCGTCTGGTTCACGGATCCGGTCCGCGGCGTCAGGTGGCCGGGCGCGGAAAAATATTGCTTCGACATCGACGTTCGCAGCACCGGCGAGACCATCGGGGACGTCAAGTTCGTATGGGAAATCAACAGACTACAGTTTCTGCATCCACTGGCCTGCGCCATTGCGACGGGTACGGACGAGGCGGCGATCGCCCAGACGCTTGACATGCTGGCGGACTGGCGCGCCGCCAATCCCCCCTACCGTGGTGTAAACTGGATTTCCGGCATCGAACTGGCGATGCGCCTTGTCAGCCTGACGCTTGTGACAGCGGCCATACCCCAAGACCGCATGTCGGCTGGCAGCCGCAAGCTCATCCGCCAGCTGACCGCCGCCCATGGATTCTGGCTCCAGCGCTATCCATCGCGACATTCGTCCGCCAACAACCATCTGGTGGCGGAAGGGCTGGGGCTGTTTCTGGCCGCACATCTGGCGCCGGACCTGCCGCAGGCGCGGCATTGGGAGAGCGAGGGGCGCTCGATTCTCGAGGCCGAGGCAGCTCTCCAGATCCTTCCCGACGGCGTGGGTGCCGAGCAGTCGCCGACGTACCAGGCCTTCACCATGGAAATGCTGGCCTTCGCGGCTCTGATCGGGGAGCTGTCGCACATGCCGCTCGCATCCGCGGTCTACGAACGTCTGCGGGCGGGCGCTTCCTTCCTGCGTACGCTCATGGATGAATCTGGCGGCGTTCCGCAGATCGGCGACGATGACGAGGGCCGGGTGATCGCGGCACCTCCGGATCGTGAACCTCGCTATGTGGCGTCCGTCACAGCCGCGGTAGCCGGCCTTCTTCGGGACGATGGACTACTGCCGCCATCGCGTCAGGTGCATTGGCGTGACGCCCTTTTCAATGTGCCGGCCCGCACCGCTCGCCCAGCTTCCGGACTCAGTCAGTTCATGGAAGGCGGCTATTCAGTTGGTCGCGAAGAGGTCAACGGGCGCCGCTGCGTGCTCACCTTTGACCACGGACCGCTGGGCTATCTCTCACTGGCCGCGCATGGTCATGCTGATGCACTCGCGGTCTGGCTGTCCATAGACGGGCAGCCCGTAATCGTGGACGCGGGGACGTTCCTGTACCACTCCGGGCGCAGCATGCGAGCCCAACTGCGCGCCAGCAATGCCCACAACACACTGACCGTCCAGGGCGTCTCCCAGAGCCTGCCGTCGGCCGCGTTTTCCTGGTCGACAAAGGCCGCAACGCGGCTCGATGAAACACGACCGGGGCGCTGGTGGAGTCTGACCGGTTCGCACAGTGGCTATGAGCGGCGTTTCGGATTGCGGCACGTGCGGTCGGTCACCCGGACGCCGACGGGTTTTGCCATCAGCGATCAGCTGGAAGGCGCGCGCAAGCAGTTCGACGTCGAGATCGGCTTCCTCGTCCATCCCGCCATTGCCGTGGTACGAGAGAATGATCGTTTCGTGCTGCTCTCCAACGACACGGCGATCGCGGAAGTCGTCACGCCGGTGTCTCTCTTCGCGCGCATTGTCCGTGACGACAGGGAAACAGGCATGGGCCTGCATTCCCCTCGCTTCGGCGAACTCGTCGTTGCCCCCTGCATCGTGGCATCCGGCACGATGTCGGCCGATCCCGTCGTGACACGGCTCAACATCCTGGCTTGAACCGCCCGATCAGGCCGTCACGATGCCGCGCAACTTGGACGCGACCGAACGAAGAGCCTCAACCGCTTCCTGCAACTCGCGCGTGGACGTGCGTCCTGAGCCAGCGACGAGCACGATGTCGTCAACTGCGCCGGCAAACGCGAGCGCCGAGTTGCCCTGCTCCAGCGAGCCACCATCAATGAACACCAGCTCAAAGCTGTTCGCCGGAACGAGGACATTCGCCTGAAGCTGTTGCGGCGAGGGGCGACGCGCCCCCCCCTGCGGGCCGCAGACCGGAAGAATACGCAGACCGGAACGTTCGTCGGTCAAGACGGCGCCGGCAAGACTGACGCGGCGGTCCACGACTTCGGCGAGTCCGGCATGCGGCTGGTGATCAAGCTGCGCCGACAGACCATTTCCAGAGGCATCGCCATCGATCATCAGGACGCGCCAGGTCGCCTGGGCGGCAGCGATGGCAACGTTCAGCACGATCTCCGTGGCCGACGTCTTGCGCCCGACCGTCAGAAACAGGACGCTGCGGGCGCGATCGGGGAGCGCGTGAGCGGCAAAGGTATCCGCCACGCGGCAGGCGCCAAGCGAGAACGGCGCCGCGGGGCTTTCGATCACATGCGCCACAACCCCGCCATCCTTACGGCGTCGCGCCGGCATCTCGCCGAGGACCGGCAGGTTGCTGGCCAGTTGGAACTGCTTCCGGTCACGCAGGGTCGAGTCGAACTGTTCGAGCAGGAGCGCCAGCATGAGGCCGATCATGAGACCCGCAACCATCGAGCCCGCCAGAATGAGACTCCTGGAAACACCGGCGGACTGATGAGGCGGAGTGGCGGAAGAGATAATGCGGGCGTTGAGCGTCGTGAGATCTTCCTGTTCGCTGAGTTCCCGGGCACGCTTGAGGAATGAGCTGTAGATTGTGCGCGTCGCTTCGGCCTGACGCTCCAATTCCCTAAGGCGTACCGAGGCCTCCCCCATGTCCGAGGATTGCATTTTCAACTGGTCGAGGCTCTTCGACAGAGACTCCTCGGAGGCCCGGGCCCGCTCGAACTCGGCCTGAGCGGACTTCGAGATGCGGTTTAGTTCATCCAGCACCAGAGACCGCATGTCACGCGTCTGGGCGGCAAGCGCAATCATGTCGGGATGCTTCGCGCCAAGCTTGGTGCGGGCATCGGCCTCCAGGCGCTGCGCTTCCGCGTACTTCAGGCGCAACTGCGAAAGGACACCGGCCTGCGCCGTGTCTGGAAGCTCTCCGCGTTCAATGGCCTGGACCGAAAGCTTGCGGACGCCATCGAATTTCGAACGCGCTTCCGAAGTGCGAGCGCGGGCGAGGACGAGTTGGGAATTCAACTCCTGCAACTGCTGTTCGCCAACGAGGCGACCATTGGCGGTCTGCAGGTTGTTGCGGGCCTTGTATTCCTCGACCTCGCGTTCCGCCTTCTGCACACGCACAGCCAGTTCTTCAAGCCGCGACGTGACGGCATGCGACGCTTTCTTTGCGGTATCGTTTTCCGCGCTGGTCTGGCTCTCAAGAAACACAGCCGCGACGGCGTTGGCGATGCGCGCCGACTTCACTGGGTCCTGTGTCCAGACCGTCGCTTCCACCACAGAGGAGCGATCGGCGCGACGCGCGCCAACCCGCTTCTCAAGGGACGCGATCGCGCGCAGGCGGCGTCCCTCCGTCGACTGGTCGAATGGCTTGCCGAACCGCGGCTGCTTGCCTGTGAACTCCTCGTCATCGAACAGCCTTTCCCGGTCGACGACGCTGGCGATGGTCGAAGAGGAGCGAAGCATGACGATGGCGTTCTCCGCGACACTGTTCACGGCTTCCGGAACCTGCGAACGGAGATTTGCGTCGGGCCGAACAACCTGAATTTCACGCGGATCGACCAGCACCTGGACCATCGCGGTGTAGCGCGGCTGCACCTGGAGCGCAGCCAGCAGGCCAATGGCCGAGAACAGCAGGAAAGGGACGACAATCCAGAACTTGCGACGGGCCAGTCCGCGAAACAGATGACGGAAGTCGATCGTCAGCGTGTCGGCCGGCGGAAGCGGTGCATAGCCGGCTAATCCAGGGAGCGCGGCCTGCATGGCCATCAGCTGGCTGCCGCGGATGTCGTTCTTCACCAGGAAGGTCATGGCGTGTTCCTCCTGTCACTCACTGGGCGGCGGTCGCATCGGCAGAAAGGTTCATCGACCTTTCGACCGCCGCGATGTCGAGGCGCTGATCGACGAAGCGCCTCTTGGCACGCGGGCTTGGAGGCAGTTCATCCACATACTCGGCGGACAGTGTAAGCAGCCCGCCGGTCTTGCGGCGGATCAGGTCGATGTAGGCTTGCGCTGCGGCATGACTTGCTCCGGCAGCGCGCACGACTTTCAGCAGGGCTTCGCCAGGACGGTCCTGGACAAACTGGAACTCCCGGATGGCAAGCATCTCGTCACCGAAGACAACGAGCGCAAGAATGGGGATCAGCCGATTGTCGCGGGAGACAAGAAACTCGTGACCGCGCCGAGGCACAATACGCTCGACCCGCAGTTTCCAGCCATTTGCAGCGGAGGGGGAAGCGACCAGCGTTGCTTCATCGCGCGTATCATAGCGCAGGAACGGCATGCCCTTGAACAGCAGGCCTGTCGACACGAGGCGTCCGCGTGCCCCAGGCTGTGTCACCGGCTGATCGTTCCGGTCCAGAAGCTCTGTGTACCCATAGAGCGGCTCGAAGTCGTAGACATCCGGCAGGCCCGCGACCTCCACGGCAAAAGCGCATTTCTCGCTCAGTCCGAAGAAGGGCACGAGCGAGGCGTGCGGGAAGGCGGCCTCGATGGCATTGCGGTAGTTGGGATAAAGCCGCTCGCCCATCAGGAATACGCCCTTGATCTGCGGCATGGGCGCCAGCCCGGCGCGCTGGAGGAACGACGCGAACATGCCGATGGCAGAGGGATAGCCGTGGAGGTAGCGGATACCATCGCGCAGGATGGTGCTGTGGAAGCGCCGCATCATCTCGTCGGTGAGATTGAAGATCGAGAACCGCACTTCCGCCAGCGCAGGATCACGCTCGATGGCGATCCGGGACGCGTCCTGCACCTCAACGCCGCGAAACACCGCACGCCAGTCGCCGGCCCGGTAGCCGGCGCGCGCCCAGGCGTCGAACACAAACGCATACTCGATCGGAGAACGATTGCGGTCGAGATAGAACTGCACGGGCTGGCCCGACGTGCCGCCCGTATTGCCGCGATCCAGGTCGTCAACAGGGCGCGTGCATAGCGCATCGCGCTCGCGTGTCACCGTGTCGGGCGTAAGCAACGGGACCTGGGACCACATGTCGTGCTTCAGGACTGACGCCGGGTCAAAACTGGCACCGAACGCCCGCGTCAACGCTGATCTATACCAGCGGCTCTTCTCATAGGCGGCGCGGACAACCGAGACGCGGGCTTCGTCCTGCAGTGCCTTGAGGGTCGCCGCATCGTCTCGCGTCCGCACCAGCCTGTCGCGCCAGAGTTGATGCGTGGCGCCATAGCGGTGGCGCGCCGGAACAAACTGCAACACTTTCCCGATCTGGGACCGCGCGCTGTAGGGCAGCTTGGCGTAGGCTCCACGTGCAATGTCAAGGATCTGTGTCATATCAAGACGTCCGGGTCTGAATGCGCTGTCGTGCCAGACCTTGAGCAAGCAATGTGCCGCCAGAGCATACCGATCCGGCGCGGCCATGCGACGCAACCGCGAAGGGCTTGCTGCGGACGGTCGTTCCATCTTACCTGCATCGACATGGGTGACACGTACTCTGGCCGGACATGAACCTGCACGCTGACGCCTCCAGAAGCTCTGTTGAAACGCTCGCGCAGCGCTTGCGTAGCGGCCCAAGATTCACGCGCACCGCGTTGAAGCATGTCGACGACCTCTGTCAGGAGGACAGCGAAGGCGCCCACCGTCTGGCGCAGATTCTGTCGCGCTCTCCCGCGGCCAGGGATCTGCTGGCGGGAATTCGCGATGGCGCCGGCTTTCTCTGGCGCCTGATCCTGCAGGATACGGACCGGCTCGCCAGCCTGCTCGAAGACGATCCACAGCACCATATCGAACGGATCTGCGCCATCGCCCGCGCCACGGCGGAGCTTTCATCAGAACCGGACGCGATGCGCCGCCTGCGCCGGCTGCGTGCGGAAGCCGCCCTGCTCGTCGCCTTGTGCGATCTCGGCGACGTCTGGCAGGTTGATCGGGTCACCGCCTGCCTCAGCGACTTCGCCGATGCCTGTGTGCAGGGTGCCTTCGGATTCGTGCTCAACAAGGCCATAACTGACGGCCAGATTGCTCCTGCCCGAACGAGCCACCCGACAGAAGGGCTCGGCATGTTCATTCTGGCGCTCGGCAAGCATGGCGCGCGGGAACTGAACTATTCGTCAGACATCGACCTGACGGTGTTCTTCGATCCGGAAGCGGCACCGTTCAAGCCCGCCGCAGATCCGCAAGGCCTTTCGGTTCGAATGATCAAGGGACTGGTTCGCCTGCTGCAGGATCGCAACGCCGATGGATATGTGCATCGCGTCGACCTGCGCCTCAGGCCCGATCCTGGCTCCACGCCCATCGTCATGCCAGTGGTTGCCGCTCTGGGCTACTATGAAACCGTCGGGCAGAATTGGGAGCGCGCGGCCATGATCAAGGCCCGCCCCATCGCCGGAGACATTGCGGCCGGGCAGGCTTTCCTCAAGGAACTGACGCCGTTCATCTGGCGGAAGTATTTCGACTATGCCGCGATCAGCGACATCCACGCGATGAAGCGACAGATTTACGCCGTGCGCGGTCACGAGAAGGTCGCTATCGAAGGTCACGATTTGAAAGTCGGGCGCGGAGGCATTCGCGAGATCGAATTTTTCGTGCAGACTCAACAGCTTGTCTATGGCGGTCGTCGTCCGGCATTGCGGGGCGCGCGCACGCTGGACATGCTTTCGGTTCTGAGGGCGGATGGCTGGATCACCGAACGCGCCGAGGCCGAACTGAGCGAGGCCTATCGGTTCCTGCGCGCACTGGAGCATCGCGTGCAGATGGTCGGCGATGAGCAGACGCAGCGGCTGCCGTCGAGCGAGGAGGACCTCAAGCGGTTCGCGGCCTTCTGCGGCGTCACACGAGCAGCCTTCGACAAGGCGTTGACCAAGCGCCTGCTGACCGTCGAGGCTCATTATGCAAGGCTGTTCGAATCCATGCCCGGACTCGCCTCCGAGGCCGGCAGCCTGGTGTTCACGGGCGTCGATGATGATCCGGAAACGCTCGAAACGCTGCGCAAGCTCGGCTTCACCCGGCCCGAACTGGCGGCCGAAACCGTACGCGGCTGGCATTTCGGACGCCGAACGGCGGTCACGACCCAGAGGGCACGTGAAATCCTCACGGAACTCGTGCCAGCTTTGCTGGAGGCATTCGGCAACTCGACCGATCCCGACGCCGCGCTGCTCGCGTTCGACACGGCGCTGGGAAAGCTGCCCGCAGCGGTGGAGCTTTTCGCGATCCTCAAGAACCATCCCGGCGTTCGCAGCCTGTTTGCGGAGATCCTCGGCAGCGCACCACGGCTTGCCGAGATTGTGTCGCGGCGGCCGCATGTGCTCGATTCCATCGTCGATCCGGATTTCACCCGTCCGCATGACGCCGACGAAATCGAGCGCCGGGCCGAGGCGCAGCTGGCGCGGGAACGCGACTTCGAGCACTTTCTCGAACATGCTCGGACCATCGCCCACCATGAACAATTCCTCGTGGCCACCCAGGTTGTTTCCCGGGTGCTGCCTGCAGAGGATGCAGGGCGTATCCATGCGGCCATAGCCGAGGCGTTCCTGCGCCTTGTGCTGGCCCGCGTGGAGGCTGCACTGGCGGAGCGCCACGGGCGCGTGCCTGGCGCGGAAGTATGCATCCTCGGTTACGGCAAGCTCGGGTCCCGGGAGATGACAGCTACATCCGATCTTGACCTCGTGGTGGTCTACAATGCGGCCCCCGATGCTGTTTCGGATGGCGAAAAGCCGCTTTACGCGTCGGAGTATTACGCCCGGCTCACGCAGCGCCTCCTGACAGCCCTGTCCGCCCCCTTGCGTACTGGAACGCTGTTTGAGATCGATCTGCGGCTGCGCCCCTCCGGGCGCAAGGGGCCCGTCGCGGTGTCGCTGGACGCATTCCGTACCTACCAGAACGGCGAGGCAGAGACCTGGGAGCACATGGCTTTGTGCCGCGCCAGGCCGGTGGCCGGCAGCGCGGCCTTCGGCGCGGTCATTGCCTCGAGCATCCAGTCCATCCTCGCCAAGCCGCGCGACACGAGGACAGTTGCAAGGGACGTGGCCCGCATGCGTGCGCTCATCGAGCAGGAGAAGCCGGCCTCCAACGCCTTCGACGTCAAGATGATGCCGGGCGGCCTCGTCGACCTCGAGTTCATCGCCCAGTATCTCGTTCTGACCCATGCCAGCACTGACGCGAATCTTATCGGCATGCCGACCATCGTCGTGTTCGAAAATGCGGTGGCACAGGGCTGGCTGGCGAGTGACGATGCCGAGACGTTGATCGAAGCCGGGCGCCTGTATACGCGCATCAGCCAGTTCCTGCGCATCGTCCTCGTCAACGATGGTGACGTGGACGGACAGCCGGCGAGTTTCCGCGTGAAACTGGCGCAGGCCACCGGCCTGCCCAGCTACAAGGTCCTGACGGCCGAAAAGGCCCGCCTGGCCAAGGAAGTCCGTCGCATCTTTGTGCGGGTCGTCGGGCCGGTGAAGGCCTGATCATCGGAGCCGCGCCGGCAATAGCCGCCGATTCATGCCAAGGGTCATGACCAATCCCCTTGGTTCCCATTCCGAACTTTCATTGCCCATCATGAACAATGAAGGTGCAGAAGTGGTCCTCGGTCACGTCTCGCTCCCAATGGCATCAGGCCGCCGCGCGGACCTGCCCTCGTATCGACTTGCAGCGTTCCGGATCCGCGGCCCAGACCAGCACCCGCGCCGGATCGACCGGCCCCGGCATGACCATCTGGCCCGGCGGCACGCGCCTGAAGCCCACGCGCGCGTAGTAGGGCTCGTCACCGACCAGCAGCACAAGATTATAGCCGAGCGCAGCGGCATCCTTGGTGGCGCGCTCGATCAATGCCCTGCCAATGCCCCTGCTTGTGAAAGCCGGCTCGACCGCCAGCGGACCCAGCAGAAGCGCCGGATGGTCGCCGACCCGGATCGGCGTCAACCGCACGGACCCGACCAGGAGCGTCGCCACGCGCGCCACGAAACTCAATCGCAGATCGTGCGGCGCGGCCTCGCGCAAGCGTTCCGCCGTACGCGCATACCGGCCTGGGCCAAAAGCCCGGTCATGCAAATTTTCGATAGCGGCCGTATCGCCGGGCACCTCATGCTGGATGGTGATCTGCAGGTCCGTCATGGGCTTTTCCGTTTGCGTTCCGATACAACGCGCAATGCTTTCCGCCAAGCCAGCAAGTCGCTTCAGAAGAGGCGGCCGCCATCGGGAACTGCGATCGAGGGCTGAACAAGCACGACTTCGCCGCCTTCATCGGGAAATCCAAGGGTCAGCACTTCCGACATGAAGGGCCCGATCTGACGCGGGGGGAAATTAACGACCGCGGCAACCTGCCGACCAAGGAGCGTGTCAGGGGTGTAGTGCCTGGTGATCTGGGCCGATGACTTGCGGATGCCGATCTCCGGACCGAAGTCGATGCGCAGCTTGAAGGCAGGCTTGCGCGCCTGCGGGAAGGGTTCGACTCCGACGATCGTCCCAACCCGGATATCCACCTTAAGAAAATCCGCAAACGTGATTTCAGGCGTTCCTGCCGTCACGTCGCCGCCTCCGCCTGATCACCGGCCGCGCGGGCGGAACCGCGCCTGCGCCACTCGTCACTCCTTTCGCGCGAGCGCTGACAGAGCGCGCGGGCAAAGCCGCGAAACGGAGCCGCGAGGCGATGCAAGGCCTCAGCCTGGCCCAGGAGGGTTTCACCCCGTTTCAACTCGCGGTCGAGCGTCGCCATGGTGCGCGACAGGTCCGGATCATCGGTCAGCCACGTATCAAAGGCCCGCGCAAACACCAGCACGGCCCCCTGCATCTTCAGCAGCCCCAGCGATCCGTTCGTGTCGATGCCAGCCGATTCCAGCAGGTAGCGCCAGGAGTTGACCGCAGCTTGGTTGAAAGCGAAAGCGGTGGCGGGATCGCGCTTCAGGCCGTCGCGCACCGAGCGCAGACCGTCGCGGTAAGGGGCAAGGGCATCGAAGCGGCGCATCATGACATCCAGCACGCGATCATGGGCGGGTTCGCCAGACATGTCCTGGCCGCCGGCCTGCAGCACCTCACGGTCTATGATCCGCAGGAAGCCACCCAGAATTGCACCTTTCGAGGGGAAAAGGTCGCGCAGGTCCACAAGGCTAAGCCCTGCCTTGCCGGCGATTTCCCCAAGCGTGATGGAGTCGAATGGCTTTTCCGCCGCGAGCGCCATCAGCGCTTCAACGGCCGCACGGCGCTTGTCCAAGCTCTCGGATGTACGGGGCATGGGCTTCTCCTGATCGATCCCGAATGTAGCCTACAGCGGGCCGGTAGCAAGGTGCACGAGTGCCTTGTTCGATCAGCCGGACAGTTCGCCCGCCCGGCGCTGCGCAGCCGCCACCGCACGGGCCATCAGCGGCTTGAGGCCATTTTCCGCCATCAGTACCTCAAGCGCAGCGGCCGTCGTGCCGCCCGGAGAGGTTACGTTGATGCGCAATTGGCCCGGGCTTGTCGCGGCGTCCTGGAAAAGCAGCTCGCCGGCCCCCTCAATGGTCGCACGCGCCAATCGAGCAGCCGTTGCCGCAGGCAGTCCGGCCACGATGCCGGCTTCCGTGAGGCACTCGACCAAATAGAAGACATAGGCGGGGCCTGAACCGGAAACCGCCGTAACGGCATCAATCAAGTCTTCGCTGGGGACCCATTCGACACGACCGATCGCGGAGAGCAGCCTGTCCGCCAGGCGGCGCTGCGCTTCCGTGACCTCGACACAGGCGGAGACGCCGGTGATGCCGCGCCCAACCGCAGCAGGGGTGTTCGGCATGGCCCGGATGAAGGCCCGAGCGCGCGGCATGCGGCTCCGCAAGTTGGCAATCGTCTTCCCGGCGAGAACCGAGACGACCAGCGTTTGTGGCCCGGCGATCTTGCCCAGAACCTCGGCGGCGGCATCGAGCATCTGCGGTTTGATCGCGAGGACGATCACTTCTGGATCGGCAACAAGGGACGGGACCGGATTCACCCTTACGCCACTGTCGCCAGCAAGCGCGATCATCGAATCCGCGAGGTGGGGATCAAGGATGGCTATGGAGGGCCCCGGCATGCCGGCGGTCAGCCAGCCTTCGAGCATAGCGCCGCCCATCTTGCCGGCGCCCACCAGGACGAGTGACCGAGGCCAGTTGGTCATGCTTCGCCAACCGTATCGAACATGGCGCCGGACAGCGCTTCTCGCGCGCCCTTGCCGGCCCAGACTACGAACTGGAAAGCCTGAAAGTAGCGTTCGCAGGCATCGACAGCGATCTTCAGCATGCTTTCGCATTGCTCGGCCGTCGCCACGATGCCGCCCGGCAGCAGCAATGCGTGGCGAAACATGACCGCATTCTCCGAGTGCCACAGGTCGAAATGGCCAACCCAGAGCTGCTCGTTGATGAAAGAGATCAGTTTGAGCACTTCGGCACGCCGTCCGTCCGGCACCTTCAGGTCAAAAGCCGCACCCATGTGCAGCGAATCCATGTCCTCAAGCCAGGTGAAGCTGACGTGGTAATCGGACCACCCACCGCCAACGGAGATTGAAATCTCATCTTCATCCGAGCGTTCGAAAGCCCATTGGTTCAAGGAAGCAACCCGTTCGACCATGTCGACCGGGTGTTCGTTGCGATCCTGAGCGACATCTGTGAGCGACATGCGGCCTCATTGCAGAACTTGAGCCGGGACAGAGCCGGGACATCGCTGCCCAGCCCAAGGTCACATACGCCACGCACCTTTTTTCGAAGACCTTTCGATTAACCGAAGTCCTTGGCGAAACTCATGAAATCGCCCGAAAACAGCAGCCGAATCAGTCTTCCGTCCGACAGTAGATCGAAAAGGCGCCTGAATGAATCCGGATTCTCGATCCTGCAGCGCGCCGGTCCTGACCTGACCGGGGCGAACCTCTGTGACTCGCGCCGAAGCCACAACGGCCAATGCGCTTCGTCCACAGATTCGGCGCGGGATCAGGTCAGGAACGGGAGGCGAGCATTTCTTCGAGCGCAGCGATGCGCTCCGCGAGCTTCTCGTTCTCGTCGCGTGCCAAGGCCGCCATGTCCTTCACGGCGTCGAACTCTTCGCGTGTCACCACATCGATGTCGCGCAGGATGCGCTCGATCTGGGAGCGCACCACGCTGTCCGCCTCTTTCTTGACGCCTTGCGCGACGCCGACCGCATCGGTCATCAGACGGGAAATGCCATCAAGAAGGGGATTGGAGCCGGACATGGTCGACCTGTCTGAATGGGCTACGAAGCGCGCTGCATAGCGCACCATCGCGGACGTGTCATCACGCAGGCCATTGACGGGACGATACGCTGCGCGCAGATGCTGGCACCATGAACCCGCCGCTGACCGCTGCCTTCACTTTCCCAGGATTTGATCCCGTGGCGATCTGGATCGGCCCTTTGCCGATCCGCTGGTACGCGCTCGCCTATATCGGCGGTCTGCTGATCGGCTGGTGGTATGCCCGCAGCCTCGCCGCGAAGGATCGCCTCTGGGGGGGCACAAAACGCCCGGCCGCCACCGACCTGGACGACCTCCTCGTCTATGCTGCCCTGGGTGTCGTCATCGGTGGCCGTCTCGGCTACGTTATCTTCTACAATCCCGGGCATTTCCTCGCCAACCCTCTGGACACCCTACAGGTCTGGCGCGGCGGCATGGCGTTTCATGGCGGATTGATCGGCGCGGCGGCCGCGGTCTGGCTTTTCGCCAGACGGCGCGGACTCGAACCGCTCGCGCTGTTCGACCTGTGCTGCACCGTCGTGCCTGTCGGCCTGCTGTTGGGCCGCATCGCCAATTTCATCAACGGAGAGTTGTGGGGACGCGAGACGAGCGTCTCCTGGGGCGTGATCTTTCCACATGCCGGGCCGGTGCCCCGCCACCCCAGCCAGCTCTACGAAGCCGCTCTCGAAGGCGCTCTGCTCCTCATCGTCTTGGGGTGGGCGGCCAGACGCTTCGGCTTCGCGCGGCCTGGCCTGCTGACCGGGCTTTTCGCCATCGGCTACGGGCTTGCGCGGATTGCGTCCGAGTTCTTTCGCGAAGCGGACGAGGAATGGGGTTATTTCGCCGGCGACTGGTTGACGATGGGCATGCTGCTGTCACTTCCGATGATCCTGGCCGGCGCGGTCTTTCTCAGGCGCGCGCTGATGCGCCGAGCCACTGGCAGGGCGAACGCTTGACGCCGCTCGCAGCCGAACTCCGGCGGCTGATCCTGCTCGAAGGGCCGATGCCGCTCGATCGCTACATGGCGTACTGCCTCGCGCATCCGAAGCATGGCTACTACACGACACGCGATCCGCTGGGAGACGCCGGCGACTTCACCACGGCTCCTGAAGTCAGCCAAATGTTCGGCGAGATGATCGGTGTCTGGGCCATGTCGGTCTGGGCGCAGATGGGGCGGCCGGACGCATTCGCGCTTGTCGAACTTGGTCCGGGGCGCGGCACGCTGATGGCCGACCTCCTGCGCGCTTCGAAAATTCTGCCGGGGTTTCGTGATGCTGCAAAGGTGCATCTCGTTGAAATCAGTCCGGTCCTGATGGAGCGGCAAGGGCACCTCTTGGCAGGTAGCGGTCAGGCCGTCACCTGGGTGCCGAGCCTCGCGCGGATCGACCACGGGCTGCCGCTCATTGTCATTGCGAATGAGTTCTTCGATGCCCTGCCCGTGCGCCAGTTCGTGCATTGCGGTGGCAGCTGGCGCGAAAGGCTGGTTGGCCTCGGCCAGGATGACGTGCTTCGTTATGGCCTGTCACCCGATCCCGTTCCGCACATGGACATGCCGGGACAGGAGGGCGACATTCGTGAATTCTGTCCGGATGGACAAGACATCATGCGGCAAATGGCCGAGCGGCTGGCGCGCGACGGTGGAGCGGCCCTTGCCATCGACTACGGTTACGCAAGGAGCCAGGCCGGGGACAGCCTGCAAGCTCTGCGGGGGCACGCATTCGCAGATCCGCTGGAACAGCCTGGAGAAGCGGACCTGACAACACATGTCGATTTCGCAGCACTCTCTGCGGCGGCCATTGCCGGTGGAGCACGTGCTTTTCCGCTGCTGAGCCAAAAGACACTTCTCGAACGCTTGGGGATCGGCCTGCGCGCCCAAAAGCTGGCGGCGGCTGCTCCGGACCGCGCCGCCGATGTCGCGTCCGCGCTGCATAGACTGACAGGCACCGGCGAGGGGCAGATGGGAACCCTTTTCAAGGCGCTCGCCATCGCCAGTTCAACGCTTGGTGCACCGCCTGCATTTGACAGCCCCGACCCGGTGCTTCAACACCTTGCGCGATGACACAGATGCTTGATCCGATCTTGAGTTCCGACCTTTCCGCACTTCAAGGCGTTCGCCATGCTTATTTCACGCGCGCCGGAGGAGTGTCGAACGGGGTCTACGCAACGCTCAATGGCGGCATCGGATCGGACGACGAGGCCGCCCGGGTGCAGGAGAACCGTGGCCGCATGGCGGACTGGATGGGCGTCGAGCGCAGCCATCTGGTTTCGCTCTGGCAGCACCATTCCGCCGATGTGGTGGTCGTGGACAAACCCTGGCTCCAGACGGCGCGTCCCAAGGCCGACGCCATGGTGACCAACCAGCCCGGCATCGCACTCGCCATCGGCACGGCGGATTGCGGACCCGTGCTGTTTGCGGACCCACAAGCGCGCATCGTCGGCGGTGCGCACGCGGGCTGGAAGGGAGCGTTCACCGGTGTTCTCGAAGCGACGGTCGCTGCGATGGAGCACCTCGGCGCACGCCGCGAGCGCATCGTCGCCTGCCTTGGCCCCATGATCAGCGCTAGGGCCTATGAAGTGGGGCCGGAGTTCATCGCTCGATTCACGGCTGCCGAACCGGGAAATGCCCGTTACTTCACGCCTTCGAACAAGGCAGGACACGGGATGTTCGATCTGCCCGCCTACATATCTGCACGACTCGTGAACGCGGGCGTGGGCCGCGCGCTTGACCTGTCTATTTGTACCTATGGCAATGAGGATCGGCTGTTCAGCTATCGGCGCATGACGCATCGCGGCGAACGCGACTACGGTCGACAGATGTCAGTGATCGCCCTGGTTTGAGGCACCCTCCAGCGCCAGCACGTCGGGCGTCTTCCAGCCCAGGTGCTGGCCGCCATCAACGGCGATCATCTGTCCGGTTACACCCTCTGCCTGCGCCAGAAATACAACCGCCTCGGCGATCTCGTCGGGGGAAACGGCACGCTGCAAGGGAATTGCCGCCACTTCGCGCGCAAAAACCTCCGGACCGTCGGCGGAATTCGGAAGGCAAGGCCCCGGCGCGACCGCATTGACACGCAGGCGCGGTGCCAGCGAACGGGCCAGAATCCGCGTCGCCGACCAGAGCGCTTCCTTCGTCAGCGCGTAGGAAAGATAGTACGGCGTCGGCTTGAGCACGCGCTGGTCGATCAGGTTGATGATCGCGCCACCCTCGCACGCATGCTCGGCAAAAGCCCTGCTGAGCAGCAAGGGCGCCTGCAAATTGACAGCGATCTGCCTTGAAAACGTGTCGGTTTCGAAGACCGTCAGGCTGTCACCCTCAAAGAGAGCGGCGTTGTTCACCAGCAAGGTCAAGGATCCAAAGCAATGCGTGGCTTCGGCGACGATACGCGGCGATGTAGCCGGATCAGCCAGATCCCCGCAAACGACCATCGCCCTTCCACCGGAGGCATTGATACCGGCCGCCAGCGCCTCGGCCTCATTCCGCGAGCGATTGCAGTGAATGGCCACGGCATGGCCTGACGCAGCCAATCGTCGAACGATCGCCGCGCCGATGCGAAGCGCGCCACCCGTCACCAACGCTGCCTTCACGAGTTCCCCTCTTTCTTCTGCCGAGCGGCATCGCGTTCCAGCAGGCGCCGTTCCACGTCCTTGGCAACGCGCAGCCAACGATAGAAGGCAAAGTTGGTTGCCGTGATCACTCCGTAAAGCCCCCGCGCGAAGTGCCGGCGGCCAATATACGCCTTCAGGAAGGAAGCCGGGAATTCTACGAACAGCCGCCAGACAGGCACGTGCTTCCCACGCGCTGCCAGATCGTCCACCTGCTGGTCGGTGTAGGCGTTAAGCTTGGCTATCTGATCGCCAATCGACCGCACGGAAAAGTGGTGGACCACCCCTTTCAGCCGAGCCACGCGAGCATCGGGCGCCAGGTCAACCCGATCATGCACCGGCGAAGGCGAATAGCGTCCCTTGTCGCGCCGGTAGAGCCGGACCGGAGCCAGTGCATACCCAAGCGAATGGGGTCGCCGCTCTCCAGGAAAGATCTCCGCAATGCGGATCTCATAAGCATCGGCAAAAGGAAATTCGACCGCCGCTCGTATCTCGTTCCCAAGCTCTGGTGGAACAACCTCGTCGGCATCGATGTTCAGAAGCCATGTGCCGTGGCACTGCTCCTCGGCAAATCGCTTCTGGGGGCCATAACCAGGCCATTCGTTCTCAACGACCCGGGCACCCGACGCAATGGCCAGAGCACAAGTGTCGTCACTCGAACCGGAATCCACCACAACGATGTCATCGGAGAGATTGCGCACAGCGGCCAGCGTGCGCGGCAGGCGATCCGCCTCGTTCTTGGTGATGATGAAGATCGATAGATCGGGAACGGGACCGCCGGACATGGCGGCTTCGTGGCATGACAGCACTTGTGGCGCAAGCATTGCGAGGGTTTCACACGATCCCCTGCCGCGACACGGCCTGCGCACGCTAACCGATCAGTCCTGGCCACCGGGAAAAGGAAAGCCGCTTCAACCGGGACACAAGCAAAGCCCACCCTGCGACACCACGAGCCGCAACGCAGGCGGGCCAGCGCGATTCAGAGCGCGACGAGATTGATGGCCTTTGGGCCCTTGCCCTTCTTGTCCGGTTCAACCTCGAACGAGATCTTCTGCCCTTCCAACAAGGTTTTCAGACCCGCCCGCTGCACCGCGGTGACATGCACAAAGATGTCCGCGCCCCCGCCGTCCGGCTTGATGAAGCCGTAGCCTTTGTCAGTGTTGAAAAACTTCACAGTTCCCTGCTGCGCCATCGCACGCGCGTCCTTTCCGCTTCCCTCCCGCGCGGATCATTGCCGCGCCCCACGAAAAGCCAAGGGAACCCGTTTCGCATCGACTGTCCCAAGACACCCCGCGAAAGTGGATAATTTGGCGAAAACCGCGACTTGGCAAGCGAAAATCGGACTAGTTGTCGATCCTGCGCTCACTCAGGCGTTATCCAAACCACTTGGCAACCGCTCCGAGCGGTCCGCGCCGTGGCTTGGGCGAGCCAGGCAAGCAGGCGTTCACACTCCGCCTTCAAGGTCCAAGGCGGGTTGACGATGATCATCCCGGAGCCGGCAAGCGGTCCGTCAGAATCCGGCTGATCGACCCACATCTCAAGGCGCAGGATCTTGCGAATGTTCGAGGCATGGAGGTCCGCAACAAAGGATTCGACCGCGCCAATATCCTTGATCGGGTACCACAGCGCGAAAATACCGCTATGCCACTTGCGGTACGCAACCAAGAAGGCCCGCGCCAGACGACCGAACTCGCCGGGTTCCTCGAAAGGCGGATCGATCAGGATCAGGCCCCGGTTTTCCTTCGGCGGGAGCTGTGCATTGAGCGCGACCCAGCCGTCAATCTCGATCGCCTTTACGCGTCTGTCGCCAGCCAACGCGGCAACGAGTTTCCTGGCATCCTCCGGGTGTTTCTCCGCGCAGATCAACCGATCCTGCGTCCGCATCAATGCTTGTGCGATAATCGGAGACCCGGGGTAGATCGGGCGTTTCTCCCGCATCATCGGCGCAACGACCGACAGGTAGGGCCACAACACCGGCTCGACGTCAGCCGGCAAGGAAGCGCCCAGGATGCGCCCGATACCCTCACGCCATTCGCCGGTCCGGTTCGGCGCATGCCCGGAAAGATCGTAGGCGCCGCAGCCGGCATGCGTATCGATAACGCGGAAAGGCGCCGGCTTGAGTGCGAGATAGCTGAGAATGCGCGCCAGCACGGCATGTTTCATGACATCGGCGAAATTGCCGGCATGAAAGGCGTGGCGATAGTTCATCGCCCCTGATCAGCGCCCGACCGGAACGGTGATGTCGCGCGCGCGACAGCCGCTTCGGTTCACTTCCGGACAGGTCACGAAGGACCTGAGGTCCCTGGTAAAGCAGATCCGCACCTCGCGCAGCACGTTGCGGTTGCACTGCACCGACATCATGTCAGATCGAAGTCCCCGGTTGGCGGCCACGAACGCGCGCTCGACTTCAAGCGGTGTCGTTGAGAAGGCGCGGACAGGACGCGTAAACTCCTCCGGAATGGTCACCTTGCCACGAGCGACCGTCACTTCCTCGAAATAGTCCGCCGGGCTACCACCCGCACAGGTTCCGTGCTTGCGCCACTCGTACCGGGCGAGCCCTTCATCGGGGAAAACCTGCATCGCCTTGTCCATATCGGACCGGGTCGGATTGCGGCCGAAGCCGCATTCCGTCGGAAACCCACGATCGTACTGCGGCCAGAGCCCATGGACGACAAAGGCATCCTGTGCCTTCAGGCCGCACTGATCGGATACGCGCCGGGCGCCCTCGGCCTGGCAGAATGCCGGGGACCATGTCAGCGCAAGAACATAGAAATCGAATTGCCCGGGCACGCCGCCCCGCCGATCACGGCCCTGCCCTGCCGCCGGCAAGGTTGCGAGCGCCGCAAGACACAGGGCGAACAAGAAACGCGGGATCAAGGCCGTTCTCAGGGACGTGCCATCTTGCAGTCGGGCGCACTCGCCCAATTGCGATCATAGGCCTGGACGCAGAAATGCACCCCCCAGGTCATGCCGATCATGCCCGCGTCCTCGACAATAGAATAGAAGATACGGC
>DAOMXN010000013.1:0-25918 GCA_035437025.1 Beijerinckiaceae bacterium
TCCATCCGGCGCGACCTTCAGGGCGGCGCCGTCGAGGGCACTCGACAGATCGCCGGTCCTTGAGCGCAGGACGACGACGCCGCCCGCAGCGACAAACAGCCTGCGGTCGGCGAGCGCGCCAAGGATATCCGAAGCTCTGGGATCGCCACTGGCGGCGATGATGTCGATGGCCTTGGCCGTCTCCGCGAAGCTGTCGCCGGCCAGCAGCGGGCCGGCTTCAGCCAAGGGCCGGCTGGCGGCTGACGCCACCACCGCGAAGGCGAGCATCAAGCCATACAGCGCCGACACAATCGTGGTGAAGCGGATGGTCATGTCGGCTTTCTTCCCAGGCGATAGGCAGTCGGGAACTCTGCCCCGCATCGGGTGTGGCCCGGATGCAGGGCGAAGCGTTCAGCAGCGTGCGGTCAGCCGCACTTGTTGGTCTTCATGTTGAAGTTGCCGCACTTCTTGCCGACCCAGTCGGCCTCGAGGTCCTTCGAACCTTCAAGGTGATCGGTCCAGGCATCGCCCGGAACCAGGTCCTTCGTCTGCCAAACCACGTCGAACTGGCCGTCGCCGCGCACTTCGCCGATCAGCACGGGCTTGGTGATGTGGTGGTTGGCCAGCATCTTGGACATGCCGCCGGTCAGGTTCGGCACCTCGATGCCGGGCAGCGCATCGATGACCTTGTCGATGTCGGTGGTCTTCACTTTTTCCACCGCCTTCACCCACATGGCGAACCCGATCACATGGGCTTCCATCGGATCGTTGGTCACAGCCTTGTCGCTCTTCTTGAAGGCCTTCCACTGCTTGATGAAGGCTTCGTTCGCGGGGTTCTTCACGCTCTGGAAATAGTTCCAGGCCGCGAGGTGACCGACGAGCGGCTTGGTGTCGATGCCGGCCAGTTCCTCTTCGCCGACCGAGAAGGCGACGACCGGGATGTCGGTCGCCTTGATGCCCTGGTTGCCCAGTTCCTTGTAGAACGGCACGTTGGCGTCGCCATTGATGGTCGACACCACGGCGGTCTTCTTGCCGGCGGAACCGAATTTCTTGATGTCGGATACGATCGTCTGCCAGTCGGAATGACCGAAGGGCGTATAGTTGATCATGATGTCTTCCTTGGCCACGCCCTTCGAAAGGAGATAGGCCTCAAGGATCTTGTTTGTCGTGCGCGGGTAGACATAGTCCGTCCCGGCAAGCACCCAGCGTTTGGCCTCGCCGCCATCCTTCGACATCAGGTAGTCGACGGCCGGGATGGCCTGCTGGTTCGGTGCGGCGCCAGTGTAGAACACGTTGCGCTCGCTTTCCTCGCCCTCATATTGCACGGGGTAGAACAGGATGTTGTTCAATTCCTTGAACACCGGCAGGACCGACTTGCGCGACACGGATGTCCAGCATCCGAAAGTGGCGGCAACCTTGTGTTGCGTGATCAGTTCCCGGGCCTTTTCGGCAAAGAGCGGCCAGTTCGAGGCGGGGTCGACGACCACGGCTTCCAGCTTCTTGCCAAGCAGGCCGCCCTTGGCGTTCTGTTCGGCGATCAGCATCAGCATGACGTCCTTCAGGGTCGTCTCGGAAATCGCCATCGTGCCGGATAGCGAGTGAAGGATTCCAACCTTGATGGTGTCACCGGACTGGGCGAAGACAGGAACCGAAGGGAGAGCGGAGGCTGCCGTTGCGGCAATGGTGGACGCGAGCAGGCTGCGGCGGCTGAGGGTCATTTCGGAAACTCCTTGGAGGTGGACGTTCCCATGCCAAGCATCCGCTGTGCCAAACCAACTATCTATTTGAATTATAATAGTTTTTTCTGGAGCGATGCCGGCATATGCCGACGAATTAGGCAGGCGAAATGCCAACAACGCGGGCAGCTGCATACAATTCGGCTTGTCGCGCCGAAGTTCGCGCAGGGCGCTTGGTTTTCCATCAAGATGGCCACGGTTTGGGCACTCGCGCCGGCAGAGCGGAAACCGGTTCACCGTAAAGCCGGCCGATCAAAAGAACGCCAGCGGCTCTTGCGTTCCTGGATCAGGTCGTGCCCACTAGGGATGCGTGGCGCCGGTCCCGCCGCAGGCAGGTTAACGGACATGAAGCATTTGATCATTGCGGCGATGGCAGTCGTCGCGACACTTCAGGTGGCGATGTCACAGGTTCCGACGGGGCTCCGGCTGGTGTCGGACACGCCGCGCGGCCATCTTGGCGAGACGATCAGCGGCGATGCGTTTGTCGAGACCCAGCGCCGTCTGCTCATGCTGGTGACGTTCGACAAGGCCGCCGCCGGGCAGCCCATGGATGTCTGGGTTCGTGCCATGAAGACCACCGCCAGCCGGAGCGCCCTGCTGATTTCCGGCAGTGTCAAGATCGATGCCGAAGGCCGTATTCCATTGACGGTCAGCCTGCCGCGCCAGTGGCCCGTGGGCGAATACGTGGTGCAGGTCGCCAGGCCGGGCGAGAAGCCGGTCGAGTTGCCGTTCCGCGTTCGGCCGGAAAGCCCCCGCAGCACGCCGCTGAAGGTCAGCGCAATTGAGTTGGACCGCATTGTCGGAGCGGGAAAGAGCGAGCGGGTCCAGCGTTTCCTGCCTTCCGACAGGCACTGGAATTTCGGCGCCACAGTCGAGGGCGCGCGCACCGAAGGCGTCGATGTGCGCTGGGTGCTGACGGCCGTTCAGACCACATCCGGCTCGGCCGAAGTCGGCAAGATCGATGTGCCGCGCCGCCCCATCGAGAACACGGAGCTGCAGTTCGACATGGAGTTGCCGCGCGACTGGCCGGTTGGCCGGTACAGGGTGGAGCTGTTTCTGAACGGCAAGAGTGAGGCGATGAAGGAATTCGATGTCAGGCCGTGATGCGGCGGGTGTCGCCGACAACCTTGTCGTGCCGGACTGCTCGAACAACGCCGGGCCTCTGGGGGCAGGGCTTGAGGCGGCTTGCGGGTTGCTCACGGTAGAAGGGCTGGTCGGATTCTCGTGAACCCGGCGCGTCCCGTGGAGGGCCTCGGATTGGGAGGGTTTTCGATGCAGTACACCGGGATCAGGCGCTGGATCATAGCGCTGTCACTGGCCGGGTTGGCCAGCTTCGCGCCGGACGCCCTGGCGCAGGGCGCTTCCGAAACGACACGCACGCGGGAAGGGACACGCGTCACCGGCACCGGGGGCAACTTCGGCGGCGGCTACGACGTCGATCGTCCCGGCCGGCGCGTCACCGGAACAGGACGCAATTTCGGGAGCGGCTATGAGGTCGACCGGTCCGGGCGTCGCATGACCGGTACCGGCCGGAACTTCGGCAGCGGCTATGAGACGTCGCGCAGTCGACAGCGCATTACCGGTACCGGTCAGAATTTCGGCAAGGGCTGGATGCGTTCCAACAACGGCAAGGAGTGGCTCGGTACCGGCGCCAACTTCGGCAAGCGTTGTCCGGTGACGGCGACGCCGCCGACCGTTTCCTGTTGACGACGCATGCCCGTCCGCGGTGTTCGTCCCGGCGCTTCGCATGAAAGTCGCACGCAACGGGCGTGCAGGCATGGAGAAAGCAGATGACACGGTATGCCTTGGCTGCCCTTTTCGTTCTCGGCCACCTTGCTCCTGGATTCGCCCAGGCGCCGGCCCCTTCAGATGGGACGGCCACGGCCTCCTACATCCGCGCCAAGCCTGAGCAGATGCTCGAGGTCTATCCGCGCGAGGTGGTGACGCGGGTGTTTTCGAACGAATTCACGGAGGCGCGTCGCTCCAAGGTGATGTCGACGATCCAGGGCGCGCCGGGCGTGAACTGCCCCGAGCGGCCGAACGTGGTGGCCTATGCCGTGATCCCCTTCAAGCTTGGCAAGGACCAGACCACCTGGATCGAGCGCTACGCCGTTGGCTGTGACAAGGCGATCGGGCGGAACTTCCTGGTCATTCTGGAGCCTGCCGGAGTCAAACTCCTGGAACTCGTGCGCGGCGCGACGCGGACCGACCCGTTCCTGCAGCGCGATCTCGGCGGGCCTGTCGGCGGCATCGCGCAGTCACGGCGCCCGCAGGGCTGCCAGAGCCACATCATCGCCGACACCGCCATCACGCAGCAGCCGCCCCAGGGCGGCGGCCCGTGGGTGGAGAAATGGGACATTGCCGCCTGCGATCATCGCTCGTCCATCGAGATCACATTCACCCCTTCGGCGCAGGGGGGAACCACCTGGAACATCAAGCCGTGACCGAATGCCGGGATGGGTGGTCGACGTTTCAGTCCCTGGCATCCGCTTCACGCGCGGGGGGCTAGCGGCGCAGCACCTCGCGCAAGCGCCCCAGGGCGTCGCATCCCATCTGGGCCATGAGATCGAGCATGTCGAGCGGCACCCAGTTCTCGCGGATCAGCCCCTCGTGGTGCAGGTAGAAGTCCATCACGCGCATGAACACCGGCTTGCCCGACGGCGGGAGCCCGCAGAAACCGCCGCCGGCATGGAGTGCGTAAACCGATGGCCAGCCGCCCGTGACGGAATAAGGCCCGTCGCCGATGCGGATATAGTGGCCGGCGCCGTGGCGGGCCTTCTCCGCCTGTACCTGGTCGACCGTTCCCTGCGGCCGGTGAAAGGCGATCCGGAACGGCAGCTGGTGCCCGTCGACAAAGCCATCCAGACCGCGTGTCGTCCCTATGCCTGAGGGTCCGTACCACATCATCCTGGGATGCCAGTGCTCCTTCTGGGGCATGGCAATCAGGTTCTCGCGGTTGAGCCGGCCCCGATCATCGAATTCGGCCAGCGTTCGGTGCATCGCGATGGTCTGCGTGATGCTGTCCTGGGACTGCGCGGGGTCTGACGTCACGAAGCGTACGCCATCCGCCGTCAGCGGCGCCGGCCACATTTCCGCGCTGCCGAGCGGCGGTGCGAGCGGCCAGACCCCAGCCTGCCGCATCACGTCGAGCACATCCCACAGCAGGTTGGCCTGCACGACGGCGCCTTGCGCATCGACCTCATAGACTTCGCCATAGCGCAGGTAGATCGGTCTGTTGGTCGCCGGGATGCCGAGCCAGTCGCCGCGCATCGTTCCACAATAGTGCCCGACCGCTGCCAGATAGATGCGGCGCTGGTAGGTGCCGCCGACGAAGATGACGTCCCGCCGCTCAAGGTCGGGCAGGGCGCGCTTCAGCGGAGCGAAAGCGCGGGTGAGCGCCTCGGCATTGCCGGCGCAAGAGTTGATCGGGTGCGCGACGCGCCACAGGCAATCCGGTCTTGCGAGCGCCGAAAGCGCCCCATCAAGGCTCTCGTCCCGCGCTTCGGCCAGACGCGCGAGTGCGCCATGCACCGTCCGGCGCAAGGCGGGCGCGGGGGATGCGTGCGGGTCAAAATCGGGAACCATGGGACTTCCGGTCAGGGTTGATGCGAGCACCGCGATCCGACGGCGCAGGCGCAGTATTCCGGAAGTCGCAGACGCCATCAAGATAAGACTTGCATACGATTGCAAGTTGTGATCGGAATGGGTGGAAGCTGCCGCATGCCGAGAACCGGAGACGGTTGGCCGCGATTGGGAGGGAAGAGGGAATGATCAGGACACTCAGGACAGCATTGTCACTTGCGGCGCTACTCGCGGCCGGCTCTGTTCAGGCTCAAGTGAATTGCGGCGCGACGACCGGGCGCGTGAGCATTGTCGGCAATGAGTTCCCGGCGATCAAGACGGTGGCCGCGAACGCCGCCAAGTGCCAGACCGGTTCGCTGACGGTGAAGTCGAACCTCACGGCCAATCACCAGCGCATCAACCTGCCCGGCATGCAGGGCAACCCGGCGGAATACACCTCCGCCATCGTGGCGACGTCGTCGATCGTTGCGCTGATCAATGACGATGTGATCCGCCCGCTCGATGCGCTGGTGGCGGCCCACGGTCAGGACATTCCCAAGAACCAGCTCGTCACGATCAACGGCAAGGTGATGGCCGTGGCGTTCATGGCCAATTCGCAGCATCTGGTCTATCGCAAGGATGTGCTGGCGCAGGTCGGCGCCGAGCCGCCAAAGACCTATGAGGACATGATCCGCGTCGGCAAGCTGATCCGCGAGCGCGGCATCATGAAGAACCCGATCGGCGGCGCCTATAAGGCCGGCTGGTCCCTCGCCCAGGAATTCGTCAACATGTACATCGGCCACGGCGGCGAGTTCTTCAAGGCCGGCTCGGCGGAAGTGGCGATCAACAACGCGCAGGGCATCGCGGCGCTGAACACGATGAAGGCGCTGACCGAACTGATGCATCCCGATTTCCTCACGCATGACAACAACGAGACCAATGCCGAATGGAAAGCCGGCAACGTCGCGATGATGAACATGTGGGGTTCGCGGACCGGCGTGCTGATGGCGAAGGAAGGCAATGATCCGAAGGTCGCGGAGAACACGACCGTCGGCGCCCCGATGACGGTCGGCGGCGGCAAGACTCCGGCCACCACGCTCTGGTGGGACGGCTGGACCGTGGCGAAGAATATCTCCGATGACGACGCCCGTGCCACGTTCCTCGCCATGAAGAATGGCATCTCGCCCTCGATCCTCAATGACGAGACCATGGGGCAGGCGGTATGGATGATCGCAGGCTACAAGCCCGCCGCCGTCAATCAGGGCGTGATGCAGACCATGGCCATGGGCGCCAAGCCGTATCCGATGCTCCCCTACATGGGTCTGCTGCATACCGCCCTCCAGGATGGCATCGCGCCCTTCCTCCAGGGCCGCAAGGATGCCGCGACCGCTCTCTCCGATATCGAGAAGGCCTATGCGGCAGCCGCGAAGGAAAAGGGCTTCCTGAAGTAAGCGGTTCCTCTCCCGCAAGTACGGCGACGGCCTTTCTGCCGTCGCCGGTCGCTTCCGACCGATCACTCGGCCGCAGGTGCGCGGCTCACGCGCAGCATGGATGCGCGAAGGAGGAGGCATGAGGCACGCGACCTTCCTGCGCTTTTTCCTCCCGACGGCGACGGCGATGCTGCTGTTCATCGCCCTGCCGATCATCTCGGTGGTGATCCAGTCCGTCTATGCGCCGCACGATCAGGTCGTGATCGAAGTGCAGAACTGCACGCCATTCGGCTGCACCAAGTCCACGGCGATCGATCAGGACGCGACGAAAAAGCTGCGTGAAGAAAAGCCGCTCGGGCGTTTCGTCGGCGGGGCGATCTACACCGACCGCGCCCATCTCGCCTTTTCTGAACTTGGCGAAGCCTGGCAGCTGGCGTCCGGACCCGGCGATTTCCTGTCGCGCGTTATGAACCTGCCCTTCTACCGGGCGCTGGTCTTCACGCTCACCTACATGGCATTCGTCACGCCACTCTCTATCCTGCTCGGGTTCATCGTGGCGATGACGGTCAACGCCATCCCCCGTCTGATGCGCGGGCCGGTGATCTTCTTCTCGCTGCTGCCGATGATCGTCACGCCCCTGGTGGGAGCGCTGATCCTGTTCTGGATGGTGGATTCCCGCGGCATTCTCGGGGCTGCCGTGCAATGGCTGGCGAACAACCCGAACCTGTCGCTGAAGGCGTCCACGACGCTGACCTGGATCATGCTGATCGTCTACGGCACCTGGTCCACCTCACCCTTCGCCTTCGTGGTCTACTATGCCGGGCTTCAGACCGTGCCGAAGGACACGCTGGAGAGCGCCATGCTTGACGGCGCCTCGCGCTGGCACCGCGTCCGCTACATCATCCTGCCCCACCTGATGCCGCTGACCGTGTTCATGTTCCTCATCAAGATCATGGACAACTTCCGTGTCTTCGAGCCGATCGTCAGCTTCAATGCGGGCGCGCACGCGCAGTCACTGTCCTATTTCATCTATTCCGATCTTGGAGGCGAGACGCGGCTGCTGTCGTCAGCCGCCGCCACCTCGGTCCTCACCATCGGCGGCGTCCTGGTTCTTCTCTCGCCGGCGCTGGTGCGCACCTGGCGGCAATTCGGCAAGGCGTAAGGAGTCCCCGATGTCCGGCAGCGGCCTGAAGCGCCCCCTCACTCTCAACCTGATCCTCGGCACGTTTCTGGTGCTGTGGCTGGTGATTGCCATTTTCCCGTTCGCCTGGACGCTCTGGGGCAGTTTCAAGGTGGAGAACGACTTTTTCTCCAAGGCGGACTGGAGCCATGCCCTGACCGGACCGCTGACGCAGGCCACGCATGGCAGCCCGTTCACCGGCGCGGGCTACGAGGGGGCCTGGATCAAGGAGGAGTTCTGGCGCGCGGCTCTGAATTCGCTGATCGTGGTTGTATGCGTGGTGACGATCTCGCTTACTTTCGGCACGCTTGGTGGCTACGCGCTCAGCCGCTCGACCCACCGCTACGCCTTCTGGCTGCTGATCGTGGCGCTGGTGTTTCGCGCCATGCCGCCGATCACGCTGGTTTCCGGTTACCTGCTGCCCTTCTACCAGTGGAATCTCTGGGGACACCTGCCTACGGCGATCATCGTCCTTGTGGCGATCAACCAGCCGTTCACGTTGTGGATGCTGACGGCGTTCTTCAAGAACATTCCGAAGGACCTGGACGAGAGCGCCCGCGTCGACGGGTGCACGCCGTTCCAGGCCTTCCGGCATGTGATCATCCCGGTGATGTGGCCGGGCGTGATTACCACGGGGCTGTTCTCTTTCCTGCTGGCCTATAACGACTTCGTGGTCACGGCGATGCTGCTGTCCAAGCAGAACCAGACCATGATTCCGAAGATCGCAAGTTTCCTTGGAACCACGCAGACCGAGGGCAACGTCATGTTCGCGGTCTCGTCGGTCGTTTCCGTCACCGCGCCCCTGTTTCTTCTGGTGATGTTCTTCCAGCGTCAGATTGTCTCCGGCCTGACGGCCGGCGCGGTGAAAGGCTAGGCCATGGCGGATATCCGGCTCACCAATCTGTCCAAGCGCTGGGGAACCTTCAACGCGGTCAGGACGATGGATCTTCACATCGGCGACGGCGAGTTCCTTGTGCTGCTCGGCCCATCTGGGTGCGGCAAGACCACGACCATGCGCATGATCGCCGGACTAGAAGATGTCACCGAGGGTGAGATCCGCATCGGCGACCGGGTGGTCAACGACCTCGATCCGAAAGACCGCGACATCGCCATGGTGTTCCAGTCCTATGGGCTGTACCCGACGATGACCGTCTACGAGAACATCCGTTTCCCGCTGAAGGTGCGCAAGATACCCGAGGCTGACCATCACGAGCGCATCATGCGCGCGGCCAGGACGGTGGAACTGACGGAATTGCTCGATCGCAAGCCGGCGGCGCTTTCCGGTGGCCAGCGCCAGCGCGTCGCACTGGCACGCGCCATCGTGCGAAAGCCCAAGGTCTTCCTGATGGATGAGCCGCTGTCCAATCTTGACGCCAAGCTGCGCGTCTCGACGCGGGCGCAGATCAAGAACCTCCACCACGAACTGAAGACGACCACGATCTACGTCACGCACGACCAGATCGAGGCCATGACACTCGCCGACCGTGTCGTGGTGATGA
Source organism: Beijerinckiaceae bacterium (assembly GCA_035437025.1). Lineage (GTDB taxonomy): Bacteria > Pseudomonadota > Alphaproteobacteria > Rhizobiales > Beijerinckiaceae > JAIUNP01. The sequence continues at coordinate 9,386 of DAOMXN010000013.1, forward strand.
ACAAGGGCGAGGTGCAGCAGGTTGGTACACCCCTTGAGATCTATGACAACCCGTCCAACACCTTCGTGGCCTCGTTCATCGGCAATCCCGCGATGAACCTGATTTCCGGCGACATGCGTGCAGGCTCCTTCAGTGCTCCCGGCGTGTCGATCAGCGGCCTGGCCGCGCCGGACGGGCCGGTGACGCTGGGCTTCCGTGCCGAGGACGCTCAGGTCGGGGCAGCGGGAGACATAACGGCGCCGGTCTACTCTATGGAACTTCTGGGCGATTCCTCCATGGTGACGCTGCAACTGGGGGGCGGCGCCTTCGCGGCGATCAAGGCCGCGAAGGACTTCAAGGCCGCGATCGGCAGCACGCTGTCCGTTCGGGTCCCGGCCGGCATCTGCCATCTGTTTGATGCACGCACGGGCCAACGCATCGCTCGGAGCGCGCCATGAGCATCGATGCCGGACTTGCGTTGAAACGGCGCTATGCGGACCATCTCACGGCATTCGCCACGCCCGGCGCCGACCGTTGGAAAGCCGCGACGAGGCACTTCTTCGCTCCGGACGCCGTCATCAACACGGTGCATCCCTTCAATGCCTCGACCGGACCGGATGCGCATTGGGCCTCGGTCCACGAACCGCTTCTTGCCGCCTTCGACGGTCTGTATCGGCGGGTTGACATCCTGATGGGGGGACATTTCGAGAATGCCGACTGGGTGAGCGCCACCGGGTACCTTGTCGGCCATTTCCAGGCGCCATTCCTCGGCATTCGCCCCACGCATCGGATGGCGCACCTGCGGTTCGGCGAGTTTCACCGGATGGACAAGGGCCAGGCTGTCGAGAGCTACATCTTCCTCGACCTGCCCGAACTCATGATGGCGGCCGGGCAGTGGCCCTTGCCGATGCCGCCGGGGCACACCGGGATCCTGCAAGGCCCGGCGACGCAGGACGGTCTGCAACTGCATGTCAACGACCCTGCACAGGGCTCCCGCTCGTTCACGCAGGTGACCGAGATGCTCTCGAAGCTGAACACGCCAGACGAGGCCTGGCGTCCCTACTGGCACCCCAACATGGTCTGGTATGGACCGGCGGCATTCGGCACTTATCTCGGTGTCGACCGGTTCTCGGGGTTCCAGCGCCCGTTCGAACAGTGTTTCGAAGGTTGGGCCGGCGGGTCGGCAGGGTCAGGGAGAACCAGGCACTTCACCCGCTTCGGGGATGGTCTCTACACCTGTTCGGGCGGCTGGCCGTCGCTCTCCGGCACCTCGGTCAGACCGTTCCTTGGCCAGCAGCCTACGGGCAGGATGACCTTCTTCCGGGTCTGCGACTGGTGGCGCCGAGAAGGCGACCTGCTGATGGAGAACTGGGTTTTTGTCGACATTCCCTACGCCATGCTTCAGTTCGGCGTGGATGTCTTTGCTGCGCTCCAGGTGCGGTCATGAGCGACGCTCTGGAGCATGGCGCGCGCTCGGCGGCGACACTGGCTGTGATCCAGCGGATGGAGGCGGCGCTTGGCGCCAATTCCAACGACATGGCGCAGCATTTCCATGAGGACTTCGTCTGGCGTGGCAACGCCGGCTGCGGCGTGAAGAAGGGTCTGGCCGAATTCCGCCGCAACTGGCAGCTGCCGCTGCGGGCGGCGTTCACGGATCGCGTCTACAGGACCGAGAAGTTCCTGGCCGATGGAGACTGGGCTTCTTGCTTCGGCCATATCGAGGCGACCCATTCCGGTCCCTTCATGGGCATCGCCCCGACCGGACGGCGCGTGATCATCCCGTACATGGATTTCTGGCGTGTCGCCGACGGGCGCATCGCCGACAATCCGGTTTTCGTTGATTTTGCCGCCGTGCTTGCACAGCTTGGTCGCGATGTGTTCGCGGGCGAAGGCTGGGAAGCCTTTGATCGCGGCGAGAAAATTCCGCCGGCACCGCCGGGCATAACTCCATGAGGACGTGACTGATGGCCATCAAGACCCTCAAATCCGGCAAGCCTGAGCAGGAGCGGGCCGAGGACGACGCCAAGGTTCGTGCGACCGTCGAATCCATCCTCAAGGACATCGAGACGCGCGGCGATGCGGCGGTGCGCGAACTGGCCTTGAAGTTTGATCGCTACGCGCCACCGGCTTTCCGGCTGACATCCTCCGAGATCGAGGCGGCGATGGCGAAGGTCGCGCCCCGTGACATGGAGGACATCCGCTTCGCCCAGGCACAGATACGGCGTTTTGCCGAGGCGCAGCGCGCCAGCATGACGGATATCGAGGTCGAGACGCTTCCCGGCGTGATCCTTGGCCATCGCAACATTCCGGTGCAGTCCGTCGGCTGTTATGTGCCTGGCGGCAAATTTCCGATGGTCGCCTCGGCGCATATGTCGGTCTTGACCGCCTCGGTTGCCGGCGTCCCGCGCATCATCGCATCCGCCCCGCCGGTCAATGGCGAGCCGCATCCTGCGATCGTTGCCGCCATGCACATGGGCGGAGCGCACGAGATCTACGTGCTTGGGGGCATTCAGGCGGTCGGCGCCATGGCGCTCGGCACCGAGACGATCAGCCCGGTCGACATGCTTGTTGGCCCTGGGAACGCCTTTGTGGCCGAGGCCAAGCGCCAGCTCTATGGCCGCGTCGGCATCGACCTTTTCGCCGGACCGACCGAAACCATGGTGATCGCCGACGAGACGGTCGATGCCGAACTCTGCGCGACGGACCTGCTCGGCCAGGCCGAGCACGGATACAATTCTCCAGCGTGCCTGATCACAAATTCGCGCCGGCTCGCCGAGGGCACATTGCGCGAGGTGGAGCGGTTGCTGAAGATCCTGCCGACCGCCGAGACCGCAGCCGTGAGCTGGCGCGACTACGGTGACGTGATCCTGTGCGACACCCACGAGGAGATGCTGCAGGTGGCCAACGACATGGCCTACGAGCATGTCCAGGTGATGACCGACCGAGACGACTGGTACCTGAAGAACATGCATTCCTACGGTGCGCTGTTCCTGGGCGCGCGCACCAACGTGGCCAACGGCGACAAGGTGATCGGTACCAATCATACCCTGCCGACCAGGAAGGCAGGGCGTTACACGGGGGGGCTGTGGGTGGGCAAGTTCCTCAAGACCCACAGCTACCAGAAGGTGCTGACGGACGAGGCGGCCACGCTTGTCGGCGAACATGGCTCGCGGCTGTGCATGCTGGAAGGCTTCATTGGCCATGCCGAGCAGTGCAACATCCGTGTCCGGCGTTACGGCCGGAAGAACGTCCCCTACGGCATGGCGGCGCAGTGATGGCAACGCCTGCTCGTCCTGTCCTGCCGCGCACGCCGTCCTTCCGGCTGGACGGCAAGCGTGCGCTCGTGACCGGCGCTTCCTCGGGCATCGGACTGGGGGCTGCCGCGGCGCTCGCAGAGGCCGGCGCGCGAGTCCTGCTGGTGGCAAGACGCGAAAACGAACTGGACCTTGTGACGAAAGCCATCGTCGCCGCCGGCGGCATGGCGGAGTTTGCGGTGCTCGACATCACGGACATCGCCGCCACGGCAGATTTCATCGCCCGCAGCGGCCCGTTCGACGTGCTGGTGAACTCGGCCGGGCTGGCCCGTCACGCCCCGGCGCTCTCCACCACGCCGGAGGATTACGACGCGGCGATGAACCTCAACCTGCGCGCCGCTTACTTCCTGACGCGCGAGGTGGCTCGCGGCCTGATCGCTGCGGGAAAGCCGGGTTCTCTGATCAATGTCTCGTCCCAGATGGGGCATATCGGCGGGCCAGACCGCGCCGTCTATTGCGCCAACAAGCATGCGCTGGAGGGGATGACCAAGGCTATGGCGCTGGAATGGGCGTCGAGTGGCATCCGCGTCAACACCTTGTGCCCGACCTTCATTCGCACGCCCCTGGCCGAGCAGACCCTCGCCATCCCTGAGCGCAAGGCGTGGATCCTGTCCAAGATCAAGCTGGGCAGGGTCGGCGAGATCGAGGACCTGATGGGGCCGGTTGTGTTCCTTGCATCGGATGCTTCCGCGCTCATGACCGGGACCCATCTGGTGATCGATGGAGGGTGGACAGCGGAATGAGCAGCCAGCGCCCCCTGGAAAAGGTGACGAGTGCGGACGTGGCGCGCCTGGCCGGCGTGTCGCAGTCGGCGGTATCGCGCGTGTTCACGCCGGGCGCTTCCGCGTCGCCGAAGACGGCTGCCAAGGTTCGCGCTGCCGCCGAGCGACTGGGCTATCGCCCGAACGTCCTGGCGCGCGCCATGATCACCGGCCGCAGCCGCATCATCGGCCTGGTGGTCGCCTATCTGGAGAACCAGTTCTACCCGGTGGCGCTGGAGCGTCTGTCAAGCGCCCTGCAGGAGCGGGGCTATCACATCCTGGTCTTCCTTGCGGGCAACGCTGCCGAAAATGTTGAGAATGTCCTTGGAGAACTTCTCGACTATCAGGTCGACGGCATCATCACCGCTTCGGTCGGGATGACCAACGACCTCACCTCCCGGTGCCAGACTGCCGGCATCCCGGTGGTGATGTTCAACCGCGGGCAGAACGATCCGCGCCTCAGCGAAGTGACGTCGGACAACAGGGCCGGCGGACGGCGCGTCGCCGAGTTCCTGATCGCCGGCGGACACAAGCGCATCGCGCACATCATGGGCTGGCAGGGCTCATCCACTGGTCGCGACCGCGCCGAAGGCTTTCGCGACGCCTTGTCGGCGGCCGGCCTCGCCCCCTTCGCGATGATCGACGGCGAATATTCTCGTGAGCGCGCGGCCGCCGTAGCGCGCGGCCTGTGCGGCGGCAGGGAGCGGCCCGACGCAATATTCGTCGGCAACGATCACATGGCCTTCGCGGTGATCGACGAGCTTGTTCACGGCCTCAGGCTGCGCGTGCCGGAGGATGTCTCGATCGTCGGTTACGACGACGTGCCAATGGCCGGCTGGCCTTCCTATAACCTCACGACCATCCAACAGCCGGTGGATGCCATGGTTGACGCCACGATCGGCACCTTGATCGGCCAGATCGAGGGCAACACGGAGCCATGCCAGTTCCGCATCGACGGTCCGTTGATCGTCCGCCAGTCGGCCCGCATTCCCGAGGGATATCGCCCGTGAGCACTTTTTCGAACCGGTGGCCGGATTTCCGCGACTACATCATCGATATCACCCGGGAAATCTGGGAAGGTCGCGGCATAGGCACCCTGAACCACTACTACGCGCCGGACATTCCGGTGCGTTCGCCCATGGGCCTCAGCCATGGCAATCAGGCCGTGATCGCCGCCACCATGGCGACCTGTCACGAGTTTCCGGATCGCCAGCTGCTGGCCGAGGATGTCATCTACTCCGAGCACGACGAACACGGCTTCCTGTCGTCGCATCGCATCATTTCGACCGGCACGCATGCCGCCGACGGCGCCTTCGGCTCGGCGACAGGCAAGCGGTTCACGGTGCGTGTCATCGCCGATTGCGCGGCCAGGAACGACACAATCTACGATGAATGGCTGGTGCGCGACTATGGCGGCATTGTCCGCCAGCTCGGCATGAAGCCGGATGACTACGCGCGCGCTCTGATCCAGCGGGAAGGTGGCGCGGGCAAGGCCTCGCGCCCGCTGACGCCGGAGTCCGACGTGCCCAACGTCTACAAGGGGCGCGGCAATACCAACGAGTGGGGCGTGCGCTACGCCGACATCCTCACGCGGATTATGGCTGTGGACTTCGCCCATGTTCACGCTGCTTATGATCGCGCCGTGATCGGCGAGTACGCCGGCGCCAGCCAGGCGCTGGGACGCGACGCAGTCACCGCCTTCTGGGTTGGGCTGCGCTCCGCATTTCCGTCGGCGACCTTCACCATCCACCATCAGATCGGCATGGATGGCGGGATGCTCTCTCCGCGCGCCGCGATCCGCTGGTCGCTCGACGGAACGCACGACGGGTGGGGCGCCTTCGGGCGGCCGACCGGCGCGCGCGTGCATGTCATGGGCATGAGCCACGCCGAGTTTGGGCCATTCGGTCCGGATGGGATCGGTCTTCGCCGTGAATTCGCGCTTTATGACGAAATCGCGATCTGGAAGCAGATCGCGCTTCATGCCGGCTGAGTTCGGGCTTGCGTCGAGGCCCGTTCCGCGTAAGTTTGCAATCGAATGCAAAAAGGTCCGCAGGACCTATTCTGAGGAGGAAACCGTGATGATCAATCGCCGTACTTTCGGACTGGGGGCTGCTACGCTCGGCTTTGGAGGCCTGCTTCCAGGATCGGCCTGGTCCCAGGCTGCCGCGCTGGCCAATCTTAAGCCGGGAAAGCCGCACGCGGGAACCGAGATCAAGATTCTCTGCGTGGTCGCGACGCAGTTCCGCGCCCACGAAGCCCGGGCTGCGGCCTTCACCGAAGCGACCGGCATCACGGTAAAATACACCTACGTCCCCTTCGCCAACATGCGCGAGGCGCTGACGGCCGAGATGGTCGGCGGCACCGGCGGCTATGACATGGTCGTTGTGATGGACCAGTGGGTGCCTTCGCTCGCCAACCTTATGGAGCCGATGGACGAGCGGATCACGACCAAGAAGATTGATCTCAAGCGCTACCCCGAGGCCTTCCTGAAGCTGGGTCAGGTCGGTGGCAAGCAGCTTGGCCTGCCGACGCGCGCGCACGTGCAGTTGCTGTTTTACCGCAAGGACCTGTTCGCCAAGCACAACCTGCAGGCGCCCAAGACCTGGGATGATGTCGTCAAGATCTCGAAAGTACTCCAGGAGAAGGAAAACATCGCTGGCATCGCCATGCCCTATGGCAAGAACCAGGGCCAGAACCTGATGGTCTGGTACAACATGCTGTGGGGCCGCGGCGCTGACGTTTTCGACGCTCAGGGAATGCCGGCCTTCGCCAGCGAGGCGGGGCTCAAGGCGACGCAGGACTACATCGACATGCTGCGCACCCACAAGGTGACCCCGGCGGCGGCGGTGTCCTTCAACGAGCAGGATGCGGTGAACTCCATGCGCGGTGGCAATGCCGCAATGGTTCCGGTCTGGTGGTGGGTGCGCGGTGGCTTGCTGGATCCGAAAGTGTCCAAGCTCACGGAAGAGCAGGTGGGTTTTGCCCCGCTGCCGAGCTATCCCGGCGGCAAGTCATCGACCTACATCAACTGCTGGATCTACGCGCTCACGAAAGGCTCCAAGAACAAGGACGCCGCGATGGAGTTCGTGACCTTTGTTTCGGATCCCTCGGTTGAGCGTGACATCCTGCTCGACCCGAAGGAAAGCGACGTTGTCGCTGTGCAATATCCGAACTTGCGCGACGCGGACGTGAACAAGCGGTTCGGCGGCATGCATACCTTCGCGGCCGAAGCGCTCCAGAACACCAAGGTCGTGCCCTATTCGGCCGACTGGCCGCAGATGATGGAAGCGCTGGAAACCGCCATGTCGGAAGCCGCGTCCGGCGCGAAGTCGGTGCCCGACGCCTTCAAGGCTGCGGACGCAGCCATCCGCCGCATCGTGCGGCGCGGTTGATGCAGGAGCTGGCCCGGACGGATCGCGTCCGGGCCTCCTGACATGCAGGCACCTGACCGCTTCCTTCGCTATGGCCTGATTGCTCCGGCGCTGGTGCTGGTGATCGGCACGACGCTGTGGCCGGTCGTGTCGGCTGTCACGACCAGCCTGCGCGACTGGCGCCTGAAGCGCAGTTCCCTGCCCCAGAAATGGGTGGGATTCGACAATTACCTCGTGGCTTTCGAGGAGCCTGAGTTCTGGAATGCCGTGAAGGTCACCACGACCTTCGTGATACTCGATGTGCTCCTGACGGTTTGCCTCGCGCTGGCCGTGGCGCTGCTGCTGCGGCGCGCCGGCGTGCTGCAGAGCCTCGTGCGCGCCGTGATTATCCTGCCGTTTGCCGTAAGCCCTGCGCTGATCGGCGTATCCTTCCGCTTCATGCTCAACGGCGAGCATGGGGTGCTGGCCCGCGGTTTCGCGGCGACTTTCCCCTGGCTGTCGGATGTGGTCTGGCTGGCGACGCCGGGCTACGCGATGGCCGCGCTGATCGCCTCCGATGTCTGGCACTGGTTCCCCTACCTGACGCTGATGTTCCTGGGCGGCCTTGCCGCAATTCCGAAGGAGACGGAGGAGGCCGCCGAACTGGACGGGGCGAATGGCTTGCAGATGATCTTCCTGGTCATTCTGCCGCAGATTCGTTCCATCATCGCGGTCGGGGCCATCCTGAAGACGATCTTCGCGCTGAAGATGTTCGATCAGGTCGCGACCCTAACCGGCGGCGGACCCGGCATCACCACGCAGACGCTGGCGCATTACACCTATGCGGTCGGCTTCGTGCACTACGACATGGGCCTTGCCTCGGCGCTTGCGGTGATCCTCACCGCGATCCTTGTGACGATCGGCATATTCTACATCCGGCTGGTCCTTCCGCAGCGGGAGCACAGCGCGCCATGAGCGATGCACCCCGGCCGCCCGTCCTCGTGTCGGCTGCGCTGATCCTGCTGTTCGGGATCATCGTTTTTCCGATTGCCTGGATGGTCCTGACGGCCTTCAAGCAGCCACGGGACGTCTATTCGCTGACCTTCGTCTTCGCGCCGACGCTGGAGAACTTTATCACGGTCTTCCAGCCGCCCTGGAACATCGGCCGTCGCATCGTCAACAGCCTGCTGATTGCTGGGGGCACGCTGGCGATCGCGATCCCGGCGGCGATCCTGGCGGCCTATTCGTTCTCGCGCTTCCAGTTCATGTTCAAACGCAGCCTGTTTTTCCTCGTGCTGGCAACGCAGTTCGTTCCCGCCGTGGTTGTCATCCTGCCGTTCTACCTGATGTTCCGCGATCTCGGGCTGCTGGACACGCGCATCGGCCTGATCATCGTCAATCTGGCCATCGTGACGCCTTTCGCCATCTGGATGCTGAAGGGCTTCTTCGACGCGGTGCCGGTCGAGTGCGACGAGGCGGCGCTGATCGACGGCGCATCACGGCTCGACATCATCCGCATGGTGATAGTGCCGATGGCGATGCCGGGCATCATCGTCGCCTCGGTCTTCTGTTTTATCCTGACATGGAACGAGTTCATCTTCGCGCTGATCCTGGCCCGGGACAATGCGGTGACGCTGCAGGTCGGTCTGGTCAACTTCCGCACCGAGCGCGGCGACCTGTGGGAACTGATGGCGGCGGCCGGGGTCTTCATCACGGTTCCCGCCTTCATTGCAGCGCTCTCGATCCAGAAGCACTTCGAGGCCGGATTGACGGGAGGCGCCGTGAAATGAACCGAGAACTCGATCCGAAGGTCTTCGCCGCGCTCAGGGCGGTCGATACGCCCACCATTTGCAACGCCATCGAGGCGATCGAAGGCCGCCGGCGGGCTGATGGCTTCACGCAGTCGCCCGTGGTCTGCGCCGATGTGAACCTCCCGGCGATGGTCGGATTCGCGAAGACCGCGGTTATCCGTTCGGAAGCTCCGGCAAGCCGGCCCGCCGCCGAGATGCGCGACATACGCCTCAACTACTATCGCTACGTCGCGGCCGGTGGACCGCATCGGCTGGTCGTTATCGAGGATCGCGGCGGCAGGAAGGGCGTCGGCGCCTTCTGGGGCGAGGTCAACGTCGCGCTGCACAAGGGGCTCGGCCTTCAGGGCGTGCTGACGGACGGTTCCATCCGTGATCTCGGCGCCATCGATGCCGGCTTCCAGCTGCTGGCCGGCAGTGTCGGGCCAAGCCATGCCTTCGTGCATGTCGCCGAATTCGATACGCCCGTCACCGTCTTCGGACTGCTGGTGAAACCGGGCGATCTCATCCATGCCGACCGCCATGGCGCGGTCGTCATCGAGCCGGGCATCGAGAAAGATCTGCCACGCGCCATCGACCTGGTGACGCGAAAGGAGCAGCCGCTGCTGAAAGCGGCGCGAGCGCCCGACTTCAACATCGACAAGCTGCTCTCCGCCTGGGGGGAGGCGGAGGATGTCCACTGAAATCAAGCTTTCCAAGACCCTGAGAAGGAGCCCCCCATGGTCGACATGATGAGCCGCATCGTCCGTTACGGCGAATTGAAGCCCTGCAAGACCGCCTTCATCGATGCCCATACGCCGGGATCGAACCAGAAGGAGAACTTCACCATCATCGGCGCCGGCGTCTCGGAATCAGCTGACCAGCATGTGCATATCCGCGAGACACCCGGCTTCAACATCGGAGCGGCGGGCCAACCGCCGAAATGCCGGAACTCGCTGCATTCGCACCGCACCGCGGAGGTGTTCTTCGTTCTGAAGGGTCGCTGGCGCTTCTTCTGGGGCCGCTGGGGCACGGCTGGCGAGGTGATCCTGGAAGAGGGCGACATCTTCAACATTCCGACAGGCATTTTCCGGGGCTTCGAAAACATCGGCACCGACTACGGGATGATCATGGCCATCCTCGGCGGTGACGATGCCGGCGGCGGCGTCATCTGGGCGCCGCAGGTCATCGAGGATGCGAAGGCGCACGGGCTAGTGCTCGGTGCCAACGGCCGTCTCTACGACACCAAGAAGGGTCAGGCCCTGCCCAAGGGCGTGAAGCCGATGCCGCTCCTGACCGACAAGGAGCTCAAGGCCTTCCCCGAGGTGCCGGTCGAGGGAGTCGTGCGCAACTACGTCGCCCGCTACTGGGACCTCATGGCCCTGGCGGCCGGCAAGCCCTGCAAGGTCATCGGCGCCGAGGCCGTGCTGAAGGACCGTCCCGGATTCGAGGTCGAGCTCCTGACCCGGGGCTCCATCTCCGAAAAGCCCTATTCGATGAAGCGGCATGAGATCCTGATGCCGGTGCGCGGTCACTGGCGGCTTGCCTGGGAGGGCGGTGAGACGATCCTCAATCCGGGCGACACCTGCGCTGTTCCGCCTGGCCTCAAGCACAGCCTTGTGCCGTCCATGACCGGTGAGTGCAGCCTCTATCGGGTGACGAACACCAAGGACAAGGCGGGACCGACCCGCGTCATCAACTGAGGCTAACCATGACGATCCAGACGACGCATGTCGGCTCCCTGCCGCGCCCCCAGAAGGTTGCGGACCTGCTGTTCGGCCGCGAAAAAGGGCTGCCTTTCGACGAGAAGCCATATGACGCCGTGATGAAAGAGGCGACGGTCGCGATCGTCGCCGCCCAGAAGGCGGCGATGGTGGACATTCCCTCCGACGGCGAGACCTCGAAAATCTCCTACGCCACCTACATCAAGGACCGGCTGACGGGATTCGATGGGGATTCGCCGCGCCGCCCGCCGCAGGATCTTGACGATTACCCGACCTACAGGGATCGGCTGGCGCGGGCAGGGGGGACGCCGAGCTACCGCAGGCCGAAATGCGTCGGTCCGATCAAGCTCAAGACGCTTGATCCCCTGAAAAAGGACATCGCCGCCATGAAGGCGGCGATGAAGAAGGCGGGATACCGGAAAGGTTTCATGAATGCCGCCAGCCCCGGCGTCATCGCGCTGTTCCAGCCCTCAGACTATCACAAGGACATGGACGCCTATCTCGGCGACCTCTCCGACGCGATGCGGCACGAATACGAAGCCATCGTCGAGGCCGGCCTGATCCTCCAGATCGATGCGCCCGATCTCGGCCTCGGCCGCCATATGATGTACCGCGAACTGGACGAGAAGAAGTTCCTCAAGCGCTTCGCCGTGCATGTCGAGGCGATCAACAATGCGCTGCGAAACGTGCCGCGTGACCGCGTCCGCATGCATATCTGCTGGGGCAACTACGAAGGACCGCACACCCGGGACATCGCGCTCAAGGCGGTGCTTCCCGGACTGCTGAAGTCCAAACCCGGCGCCCTGCTGTTCGAAGGCGCCAACCCGCGCCATGCGCACGAGTGGACGGTCTGGCGCGAGAGAAAGCTGCCGGATGACCTCGTCCTGATCCCGGGTTGCATCGATTCCACGACGAATTTCGTCGAGCACCCGGAACTGGTCGCGCAGCGGCTTGCCAATTACATCGGCGCTGTTGGTGTCGACCGGGTGATCGCCGGAACCGACTGCGGCTTCTCGACCTTCGCCGGCTTCGGCGTGGTCGAACCGGAGATCACCTGGGCGAAGCTCAGGAGCCTGAAGGAAGGCGCCGAGATCGCGGCGACCCGCGCCCGCTAGGTGGCGAGCGTGCTGCCGCTCGTGCTCATTCCCGGGATGATGTGCGACGCCCGCATGTGGGGCGCGCCGGGCGAACTCGGTCGGCGGATGGTCGTGCACGCCGCTTGCACCGAGTACGACACGATGCCGGCGCTGGCCTCGGCGATCCTGGCGGATGCGCCCCGGCGCTTCGCTTTGGCTGGCCTGTCGATGGGTGGCATCGTCGCGATGGAGATGCTTCGCCAGGCGCCCGAGCGCATCGAACGTCTGGCGCTGCTGGATACCAACCCTTTCGCCGAGCAGCCGGAAGCGCGCGCCCGCCGTCAGGGGCAGATCGACCGCGCATTGGGCGGCGCGCTCGCCAGCGTCATGCGCGACGAGATGAAGCCGAACTATCTCGCGCCCGGACCTGGCAATATCCCTGTGCTCGATCTGTGCCTGGCGATGGCGCTGGCGCTTGGTCCCGAGGTCTTCGCCCGGCAGTCGCGGGCCTTGCGCGATCGATCCGACCAATCCGAAACGCTGCGGAGCTTCAGGGGGCCGGCCCTCGTGCTTTTGGGGCGTCACGACAGCCTTTGCCCTTTGCAGCGCCATGAAGCGATGCAGGCGATGATGCCGCAGGCGCGCCTCGCTGTCATCGAGGGCGCCGGCCATCTGCCGACACTCGAGCAACCAGCGGCGACCTGGGCGGAACTGACACGCTGGCTGGAGGCATGACGGGCCGGGGCTTCGCCGTTCGGCGCGAGGGGCGTTCGCCACGCATTGCGTGATGCGGTTCATGGATGGCGGCGCGCATGCGTCGCTTGTATGCGGAGGACGACAGGCATGGCGACTGACATCGAGATCGCGCGCGAGGCCAGGTTGAAGCCGATTGCCGCCATCGCGGCAAAGATCGGTGTTCCCGAGAGCGCCGTGTCTCCCTATGGCCGGCACATCGGCAAGATCGACCTCGCCCATGTCGAAACGCTCGGCGACAGGCCCACAGGCAAGCTCATCCTTGTCACGGCGATCAGCCCGACGCCGGCCGGCGAGGGCAAGACGACCACGACGGTCGGTCTTGGCGATGGTTTGGGCCGGATCGGCCGCAAGGCGATGATCTGCCTGCGAGAGCCGTCGCTGGGCCCCTGCTTCGGCGTCAAGGGCGGTGCTGCCGGCGGCGGCCACGCCCAGGTCGTGCCGATGGAGCAGATCAACCTGCATTTCACCGGCGATTTCCATGCCATCGGCTCGGCGCACAACCTGCTCTCGGCCATGATCGAAAACCATATCTACTGGGGCAACGCGCTGCAGTTCGATACGCGGCGGGTCGCCTGGCGCCGGGCCATCGACATGAACGACCGGTCGCTGCGGTCGATCGTCTCGTCCCTTGGTGGCGCTACGAATGGCTTTCCGCGCGAGGATGGATTTGACATCACGGTCGCCTCTGAGGTCATGGCCGTCTTCTGTCTGGCCACAGGACTGCGCGACCTTGAGGAGCGGCTGGGCCGCATGGTGGTTGGCCACACCCGCGACCGCACGGCGATCCTGGCGCGCGACGTCAAGGCGGCGGGCGCCATGACGGTCCTGCTCAAGGACGCGCTGTCCCCGAACCTCGTGCAGACCCTGGAGGGCAATCCGGCCTTCGTCCATGGCGGGCCGTTCGGCAACATCGCGCATGGCTGCAACTCGGTGATTGCGACCGGAGCCGCATTGAGGCTTGCCGACTACGTGGTGACGGAGGCGGGGTTCGGGGCCGATCTCGGCGCCGAGAAGTTCTTCAACATCAAGTGCCGCTCCGCGGGCTTCACGCCGGCCGCCGCCGTGATCGTCGCCACGGTGCGGGCGCTCAAGATGCATGGCGGGGTGCAGAAGGACGCCCTGGGCGGCGAAGACCTCAAGGCGCTCGCAAAGGGACTTTCGAACCTGCGCCGGCATGTGCAGAACGTGCGCAAGTTCGGCGTTCCCGCCGTGGTGGCAATCAACCATTTCACCTCGGACACTCCGGCGGAACACCGGCTGATCCAGGAGTATTGCCGCACAGAACTGGGCGTGGAGGCCGTCGTCTGCAGCCACTGGGCGGACGGCTCGCGCGGAACGGAGGAACTGGCGCACAAGGTCGTCGCCCTGGCCGAGACGCCGGCGCCGCTGGACGGGCGCGGGTTCCGGCCCCTCTACCCCCTCGACATGCCGCTATGGGACAAGATGCGGACGATCGCGACCGAGATTTACGGCGCGTCGGATATCATCGCGGACAAGAAGGTGCGCGACCAGTTCAGGACGCTGGAAGCAGAAGGCTATGGGAATCTGCCGATCTGCGTCGCCAAGACCCAGTATTCGTTCTCCACCGATCCCGCCCTGCGCGGGGCGCCATCCGGTCACATCGTGCCGATCCGCGAAATCACGCTTTCGGCGGGCGCCGGATTCCTCGTGGTCGTCTGCGGCGAGATCATGCGCATGCCGGGGCTGCCGCGCGTGCCTTCGGCAGAGAAAATCCACATCGATCAGCAGGGGCGGATTGAAGGATTGTTCTAGGGTCAGGGCGATTCCTCGTCGAGCAGCCGGTCGGCCGGCCGGTCGACGGCGGCGCGGTGATCGCCTATAGGTTCCATGTCCGGTCGCGGGGAGGGCGCAGCCGATTGGATTGGCGGCTACCTAAGTCGCGGAAGGAAGTGCTGGAGTGTCGTTATCAACCGCCAGGGTGGCGTCCGGCCTTGCGAAGGACTATCGCCCGGAAGTCGACGGATTGCGGGCCGTCGCCGTGCTGGCGGTCATTGTCTATCATGCCGAACTTCCCTGGTTGCGGGGCGGCTTTGCCGGCGTCGATGTCTTCTTCGTTGTCAGCGGCTACCTGATCACCCGGCTCATCCTGGCGGAACGGGATGCAGGCCATTTTAGCCTGCTGCGGTTTTTCGAACGGCGCGCGCGGCGCATTCTGCCGGCGCTTTATCTCGTGATCGCCGCCTGCCTGCCTTTCGCCTGGATGCTGATGTTTCCCGAAGAGCTTCGGCGCTTCGGCGACAGCGTTCTTTCGGTTCTGCTGCTGGTCGCGAACTTCTATTTCGTCAACACGCAGGATTACTTCGCCCCCGGCGCCGAACTTTCCCCCCTGCTCCACGCATGGAGCCTCTCGGCGGAGGAGCAATTTTACCTGGTCTTCCCGATCCTCGCGCTGGCGACCCTGTCGATTTCACGCAGAGCCTTTGTCGGCTGCATCCTCTGCCTGGCGACGGCGAGCCTTGGCCTTGCCCAGTTCGGCGGGCTTCTCCATGAGAACGCCGGCGGATTGCGTTGGTTGGCTCCGCCGGCATGGGGCTACTACCTGCTGCCGACGCGGGCCTGGGAGCTTCTGCTCGGCGCAGCGCTTGCGGCTGGCCGCTTCGAACAGACTGCCTTGAACGCGCGCCTGCCCGGTCTGCTCCGCCAGACTCTCGGCATTGCCGGCATCGCGTTGATCGTCGCGTCATGTCTTTTCTACAGGCGCAGCACGCCGTTTCCCACGGCCTACGCGCTGGTTCCAACGATCGGAACAGCACTCGTCATCCTGTTCGCTCGACAAGGCACGCTTGCGCATGCGGCCCTTGCCTGGCGCCCGCTCGTCGGTATCGGGCTCATGAGCTACAGCCTTTATCTCTGGCATCAGCCCGTGCTGGCGTTCTCCCGGCTGTATCTGCCGCGCGGAATGAGCGAGGTCTGGCTCGTCGGCGCTGTCGCGCTGAGTTTCCTGCTGGCCTGGCTAGGCTGGCGTTTTGTCGAGCAGCCTTGCCGCGACCGTGCCGCCGTTTCGACGCGCGCCTTTGCCCTTGGCGTGATCCTGAGCGGTCTTGCCCTGGGCGCGGCAGGCTATGCGTGCCGGGTCGTAGGCGCCGATCCCATGCTGCTGTCGCGAGCCGGGGCGATTTCTGCGCGTGTCGATCACGCGGTGGGGCTGTCCCCGGCCTGCGTCTATTTCGGCTCCTGGCATCATAAGCCGGAGTGCGCGACCGGCGACGAACCGGAGGCCATTGTCTGGGGCGATTCCTTCGCCGCGCATACCGTGAACGCGATCGTCGCGGCCAACCCCGGTCTGCCTCTCTTGCAGGCCACAATGCCGGTTTGCGGCCCGATTCCGGGAATTGCGCCGGTTGTGAACGAGTATGACGAGTCCTGGGGACGCCGGTGCATCCAGTTCAACCAGGCGGTGCTCGAACATGTTCTTGCCAGCCCGAGCATCCGGGAGGTCATCCTTGGCATTCATTTTGCCAACTACATCTGGGGTGAACAGAAGTTGTTTGACGGGACGCGCGTCCGTTCCGCCTCGCCCGAGAGGCTGCGAGGCGAACTGCGCGCGGCCATCGGGCGGCTGCGCGCTGCCGGCAAGCGCGTCACGCTGATCTCATCGCCGGCGCGCAGCCTTTTTGATGTCGGTCGCTGCCTGGCTCTCGCCACCTGGCGTTCCCTGCCCGGAGAAATCTGTGACTTCTCGTACAGCGATCATCCGCAAAACGCCTTCATCGATGCCTTCCTGCGTTCGCTCGAAGGCGAGGGCGTCCACGTCATTGCGCTGCG